>JBJFHS010000120.1:0-15838 GCA_051893885.1 Eubacteriales bacterium | reverse complement strand
ACGTCTCACCGCGGATTCATGCATTAATTCCGATTTGACAATCAGCATAATCCCGCTCCGTTATTCTGTGAATTTGCTTTAATTTACTTTCAGTTCGTACGCGACTCTCGGCTTTCCGTCGTCCGAGCCGCCGATGAGATGTATCACGCCGCAGCAGACAAAGCCGTTTTTCTCAAGCATCTTCCGCATCACAACATTCCCCTCGTGCGTGTCTATTCTGACGGAGGTCATGCCGTGCTCTCTCGCGAAGTCAGCCGAAAATTTTACGACCGCACCCGCAGCTCCGCTTCCGCGCCTTGATACAGCTACTGCGACACGGTGTACGGCGGCGTAATTGCGGTTTTCGTCTCCGGTGAGCCAGTGTCCGTCTGAAATTTCGTCATACGAGGGCTCTCCGTCGTCGATCAATGCAAAGGTGGCGGCGACTTCTTCCCCATCGCAGACAACATATGAGCGCGAATTTCGGATGTCGTCCTCAAGAACAGTGCGCGATGGGTAGCCGTTCTGCCACTGGTCGATGCCGAGCTTTCCGATGCTCTCACGCGCGCCACGATAAATCTCAAGCACTGAGTCGATATCGCTTTGTGTGGTTTTGCGTATTGTGAATTCAGGTTTCATTTTTACCTCGCCAGTCTCGCAAGCTCCGCTATTTGGGGTGCGCAGGAGTCAAAAAATTCCATGTAGCTCTCGCAGTATTTCTGTCTTCCGAGTGTTCCGTCGGGTTCAATCAGCCGGTATCTCGCACAGCCTCCGCGGCACAGTGTCAGATAACGGCAGGTTCTGCATTTGTCGTCGATTTTAAGCGAACGCTCGCGGAATCGTCTGGAATTTTCGGAGGCAAAAATTTCGTCAATCGAGTTTTCAATGATATTTCCGAGCCGCCATTCGTCGAGGACGTAGAAATCACACGGATACGCGCCGCCGTCAGCTTCGATTACGAGGTTCGGAGGGCAAAAGCCGTTCATTCCGCAGCACTCCGCCGCCCTTCCCTGTGCGAGCATGACAAAATTATCGAATTCGCGCACGCTCATGTATTTTCCGCGCTTGAAATCGTCATAATAATATCCGAACGCGGTTTTCAGAAACGAGGCGTACCTCTTCGGCGAGAGCGAATACACGCTTTTTCCCTCGGTGTCGCCGAATCCGTCGATGTGCTTGATGAACTGAACGTATTTATAGTTTTTCGAGCGGAAGTAGCTGTAGATTTTTCCGATGTTTTTCGCGTTGTTTTCGGTTATAACGGTCAGGATATTGTACTCAATTTTATATTCGTCGAGTTTTTTTATGTTTTCCGTTACGCGTCTGAAGGTGCCGTTTCCCCCGGAGTCAACACGGGCCATATCGTGAATTGCCACGGTTCCGTCGAGTGACACACCGAGCAAAAAGTGATTGTCGCGCAGTATTTCGCACAGCCCGTCCGGCAAATCATATCCGTTGGTCTGCATTACGTAGTTCACCGTCAGCTTTCCGGCGTTGTACTTTTCGACCATAGAGATGAAATCACGGTAGAAGTCAGCACCGGCGAGGGTCGGCTCTCCACCCTGAAACGCGAAAGTGACCGCACCTGTGGCGTATTCAAAGGCACGCTTTATGAGAGCCTCTGCGGTGGGGTGCTTCATTATTCCGTATGACTCAACTTCCCTATGCTCGGTGACGTCGGCGTAGAAGCAGTACCGGCAGCGCATATTGCATAGCCCTGAGGCTGGTTTGATTAAAAATGAAAGCGGGGGCATTTCAGGCAACCTTATAGTATGTGATGTAGTTTATTTTTACGTTTCCGTCTTCATCGGAGACAAGCTGATAATACAGCTTTTTTGCGGCGTCGCTGCCGATATCGTTTCTGAATGTTCCGTCGTTACGGTAAATCATGTACGAGACGTTGAAGGTCCACTCAGTCGTTCCGTCGTCTTTGAAGGTTTCGGAAAGCTGTTCGACTTCGATATTGTAGATCATCTGAGGTGCGAAGTCGAAATAAGGCTCGTTTGTCTCATAATACTCGTCGGTGAAATAGGAATTGTAAGTTTCGGTGTCACCGAGCTCGAGTGTTTTGAAATACTGCACGAAAAACTGAACCGCGATGTTGTAGTCCGTGACCTCCTCATCGAGCACAAGAATGGTGTAGCTGCCGTTTTTATAGTGCACCCACCGGTCGAGTTCCATGTATCCGGGCACTGTTGTAACGTCGAGGTCGTAGTCTGACGGATAAAAATTATAGCTGTAGAGCTTATCGGAATACATGGAGGTGACCGTGTTCTTTTCCTTTTTCTCAAACAAGTCGGGATAAAGAGTCAAAACATAGCTGACTGCCGCGAGAAGGGTTACTATCACGATTGCGATAATAAGATTCCGGCGCGTTTTGTTCTTAGCCTTCGGTTTTGCATTGTTTTCGTTCATCTCCATGCAATCCTTTCAAAACTAAATTACAGATTATCTGATAAATTATTTATCCGATAAAGTATTTATCCAATAAAGCGCTTGAGGTTGTTGAGTCCGAGGGAGATACCGCGGAGATTGTCCTCCATGCCCTCGAATTCGACTGTGACATAGCCGTCGTATCCGGCGTTCTTTAAAATCTGAAGGCTCTGATAAACCTTGGCTTCGCCGTGACCGATAACTGCGCCGCGGAGGTAGTTTCCGGCTCTTGTTCTGAACCAGCCGTCTCCTGGGTTGATTTCGATTCCGGATTTATAGTGGAAGTCCTTTGCGTGTACGTGGAAAGCGTAAGGAGCCATAATGGAGACGGAGAGAGTCGGGTCTTCATCGGCGCACATAAAGTTACCGCAGTCCACAAGGGCACCGAAGTTGTCGTGAGCTACTGTATTGATGAGCTTTTCGACTCTTAATGCGTCCTGTGAGAAGAAGCCGTGGTTTTCTGTCATGGTTTTAACGCCCTTCTGTTCGGCGTATTTTGTGACCTCGCGGCAGCCCTCAGCTATCTGCGGAAGCGCGTTGTCGTATCCTCTCGAGTGCTTCATTTCAGCCGGATATCCGTAAGCAACATCGTGGCGCATAAGACCCATACCGCATCCGGCGGCGAAGTCTACCATTTTGCAAACGCGGGCAATCTCACCCTTAAGATCGGAGGTGAGGAAATTTGCTCCCACTGCGAGGGCTACGGGCACGATTCCGCGCTCAGAGCAGCGTTCTCTGATTTTTGCGGCGGCATCCTTTTCGTTCATATAAGCGCCGTCGACGAATTCGATTCCCTCAAAGCCCATTTCAGCCGCTTTGTCGATAATTCCGAGGTATCCGAGCTTATCCTCAGCGAAGTATGCGCCGAAGCTGTAAGATGTAACAGATGTTTTCATGATTTTCTCCTGAATTTTAAATATTTCTGATTTTGCGGAGGCATACGCGACCGTCCTGTTTCAACTATTATACAATATCAAAACAAGATTTTCAATAAGATTTGAAATTTTATAAATAAAAACCTTGACAACATGGGGCATTATATTTATAATATTCTTGTTGCAGTATAAACTGGCAAAAATTTTACTTTTATACATATATATAAGGAGAACCGAAATGTTTGATAAAGTAAAAGCTCTTCTTGTTGACGAGCTTAATATTAACGAAGCCGACATCACACCCTCCGCAGAGCTTGTCACCGACCTCGGTATCAATTCGCTTGAGCTCGCCGATCTCGTTCTTCTCTGCGAGGAAAAATTCGACATTGAGATTGCTGATGACGAGATCCACAAGTTCATCACTGTCGGCGACGTTGCGGATTATCTCGCAGAAGCTACGGGCAACGACTGATTTTATATACAGCGGTTATTATGGCTGACAAAATAAATATCCGGGGGGTTATGTTCGACAACGTGACCTTTGACGAGGCGGTCGGGCGGCTGCTTTCATATCTCGAGCGCGGTGAAAAATGTGCGCTGCACACTCCGAACTCCGAGATTGTCCAGTCGTGCATTGATTCTCCGGAGCTTTACCCCGTCGTCAACTCAGCCGAACTCGTCATACCGGACGGAATCGGCGTCATTAAAGCGGGTCGGATACTTTCAACTCCGTTCAAGGGCGGAAAGGTCGCGGGTATTGAGGTTGGCGAGGAGCTTATAAAAAGGCTTGCCGGAAGTGACCACAGCGTTTACCTGCTCGGTGGAAAGCCGGGTGTCGCCGAAAGTGCAAGGGACAGGCTGCTGGAAAAATATCCGGGTGTGAACTTTGCGGGCTGCCGTGACGGTTATTTCAAAAAAGAGGGCGGCGAGAGTGATGCTGTCGTCGACGAAATAAACTCAAGCGGGGCGGATGTGCTGTTCGTATGTCTCGGTGCGCCGGCTCAGGAGAAGTGGATCTACGCCAACCGCGACAAGTTTACAAGTGTAAAGCTAATGCTCGCGCTCGGAGGTTCACTCGACGGGTATTCGGGCAATGTAAAACGCGCGCCGAAAATTTTTATAAAGCTCGGGCTTGAGTGGTTCTATCGACTGCTTTGTGAGCCGAGCCGGATCGGACGTATGATGAAGCTCCCGAAATTTTACTTCGGCACGTGGAAATACAAGCTGTCGAAAAACAAATAACGCAAAAATAACCTGAAAATTTTACTTCTCAGGTTATTTTTTTGTTTTTCGCGGATTACATGAACGGCGCGATGTTCCGCAGGGCTTCGATATTATTATCCTTTATGAATTTTTCAGCCATTTTCCGAACCGTGCCGGAGTCCATAAAGTGAGCGACGCCGCTTAATTTAACAAAATCCGATGAATCCATATTTTTTTCGACAAGGTAATCAAAACAGTCGGCGGATATAAACGGAGCAAGAGCTGAAACCGCGCCCATATCACTGACGTCCTCACAGCGCTTAATTAATTTACTGAGTCTGGATTCGCTTACATACGGAGCCAAGCCAACAAGCTCGGAAAGATTTTTCGGAACCGCTTTATCCGCTAGCTTGTCCAGCACTTCTTCCTCCAGAAACGGCGCTATTGAGATTACCGCATCAATGCTGTCCACCTCCGCTCTGTCAAGCAATGTATTAAGATATTCGTTGTCCAGATATGATGCCATGGCTCCGATTGTGGAAAGCAGTATTCTGTCGCTATTTTTTTGGGCTGATTCAAGCTGTTTTTGAAGTTCGGCGGGAGACATTATTGCAGAGATCTCGTTCAGCTCCTCAATTGTCATCTCCGGTTCTTCTTCATCCAAAACCTTTGTGACCGCTTCGGCAGCTTTTTCATCGGAATCGAGCAGTTCCTCAAGACTGATTTTCAGAACCCTGCACAGCTGTTCCAATTTTGATATATCGGGCATGGAGTTGCCTCGTTCCCAATTGGAGACCGCCTGATAGCTGACCTCCATTGAATCGGCGACAGCGAGCTGTGTCATGTTCTGCGCTATTCTGGCTTCTTTGATTTTTTTCGCTACTTTTAATGTGTCAAACATTTTCTGTACCGTTCCCTGTTCCTTAACAATTATTTCAACGACCCTGCCGGCTGAATCGGTTGATGACTGAATTATAGCAGAATTTTCGCCGTCTGACAATAAATCAACGCTTGAGACGCCGTTTTTTATCAGTCAAGCGATAATTGAGTCAGAAAAATTTTATTTCCGGCGGAACGGATACGAAATTTTCTGCGTCCTATATGGCAGAAAACAAAAACGGAGGAAAAATTCATGAAAAAAACACTGTTATGCTCACTCCTCGCCTGCCTGATTCTGTCGTCGTCGCTGTACGGATGCGCGGATGGTGACTGCATTTCCGAAACATCTGAAATAAATACTGATAAAAATCCGAGCTCAGATCCGGCGGATACTTTTTTAAGCGGATCGGATGAAAACGGTACAAAAAGTTCTCTCACCGAAAAGATTTCGTTTGACGCCGCGCCGAAGGTGGTTTCGCACGATGCAGACAGCGTTGCCGTGACAGATTTTTCGCTGAGGCTGTTCAATTCAGCTTACGAAGGCGGCGAAAACACACTTCTCTCACCTCTTTCCGTGATGTACGCGTTCGGTCTGGTCACGCTCGGTGCCGGAGGGGAAACTTTATCTCAGATTGAGGATGTGCTCGGGTTTGAACGTGACGAGCTGAGCGCAAATCTCAACGCAATTCGTCAGAGTCTGAAAAACAGCGAACACGAGAAAACCGCGCTGGCTGAATCTGTCTGGTTCAAAAATTTCGGATTCACAGCAAACGAGGATTTTCTGAAAAGCTGCTCGGAAAACTATCTCGCCGAAATATTTACCGCCCCCTTCGACAGCTCTACAAAAGACGATATAAACAGCTGGGTTGAGGACAACACCTTCGGGATGATAAAAAACGTGCTCGACGAGATACCCGACGACGCGGTGATGTACCTCATAAACACTCTCGCGTTCGACTGCGAATGGGCGGAAAAGTACAGCGAATACTCCGTGAGCAGCGGTGAATTCACTGACGGGGACGGAACGCTTCGCGATGTTGAGTTCATGTCGTCGGAGGAGAATCATTACCTCGAGGGAGATAACTACACGGGATTTATCAAATACTACGCCAACCACAATTACGGCTTTGCGGCGCTTCTTCCGAATGACGGCGTGACTGTCGGCGAGCTTATTTCCTCCCTTGACGCGTCTGAGCTCAACGAAAAGCTGTCCTCGCCCGATGTGATTTTCGCTGTTTACACAAAGACGCCGAAATTTTCGTATGATTACGGTATTGAGCTGTCGGATGTGCTTAAGTCGATGGGAATGACGGACGCGTTCGACTCAAAGCTCGCCGATCTGACGGGGCTCGGTGAAGCAGACGGTAATATTTATCTGAGCCGAGTGATACACAAGACGTTCATCGAGGTGGCTGAGAGCGGTACGCGGGCCGGTGCTGCTACAGTTATAGAAGCTGTGGAGGAATGCGCTATGGAGACGCCCGAGATAAAATACGTCACGCTTGACAGACCGTTTTTATTCATTATTTTCGAGACGGAAAACTCCACTCCGCTGTTCATCGGAACGTACGAAAAAGAGTAAACAGACGCAAAGAGAGCCTGCTCCATAATCGGAACAAGCCCTCTTTTTATGTTGTATGAGATTTTTATGTGAAATTATTCGCCGTCTGTGTTGTCGGGGTTTTCTGGGGTCTCAGGAGTTTCGGGATTCTCTGGAGTTTCGGGGTATTCTGGATTCTCGGGATTCTCGGGGTTTTCGGGTGTCTCGGGAGTTTCAGGAGTTTCAGGCTCTGCGGGTGCTTTTACGTCGACGGTGAAGTTAACCTCGAAGGTCTTGGAGCCGAGCCTGAAGGTGATGGTGTACTCGCCGTTTTCGAGAGCCTTGTCATCCTCAAGTGTGAACACTATTGTGTTGTTTTCAGACTTTGCAGCACTGATTTCGGATGTCTCGATCACCTCGCTGCCCTTTGTGATGCTGACAGATGATATTTTTGAATCGTTGAAGTTGCCGAGGTCGAAGTCGGGTTTCACGGTGATTGTCTTGTCGTCAGCTTCCGCGGTGAACTTAGCCTCGCCGGCTTCGATGATGAGCTTGATTGTGCCGCGCTCCGCTACAAATTCGATGTTCTTCATGTAGAGGTCGCTGAGCTTGACGTCTTCGATCTTGTTGTCATCGGTGAATCTGATAACCTTGATGTCGGATGCGAGTGTGAAGGTGTAGCCGTCAACCGAAACTGTGCCGGAGGTGAAGCCTGTCACAAATCCGCCCACGACAGCGTCAGCCTTATCGCTTGTGATGGTGTCGTCGTTGCCGCATCTGTAGTCCTCGCCGTGAACGAGATCAGAGGACTTTGAGAGCATATTTTCGATCTTGCCTGTGGAGAAGTTGTAAACGAGGTACTCGGTGTAAGAAACGCCGTTTTCAAAGACCTGACCTACTGTGTCGAGGATTCTTACAAAGCCTGCGTCGAGGTCGTAGTTTCCGAGGGAGCCGTCGGAGATGTAGAGGTATTTGAGTGTCTCGACAGAGCCGATTTCGTTGTCAAACACCGCGGTAACATTCGCGCCGTCCTTTACTTCGATTGTAGAGGAGTATGCGCCGCTTCTCATCATGAGCTTGCCGCCGTCGTTTACGATGATGACGGAGTTCTTGTCGCACACGAACTTAATGCCGTCAAGACCTGCTACGGAGGAGACTGCATCGGCGCTGCCCCTGTTCAGAGTGTAGTAATTTCTGCCGCTGAGCTCGATGGAAGTGCCGTCCGCTTTTTCGATGATGTACGCGATTTCGTCGATGTCGCCGGATTTCTGTATGAATTCACGCTTGCCGGAGATAATGATTCCGTCCTCAACTGTGGGAGAGATGAGAGTGTAAACTCCGCCGGACTCGGTGTATCTGAACACTTCTCCGCCCTTTGCGTTTGCGTTGTCAACGTAGATGTTCTTCTCTTCTCCGTCGATGAAAGCAGTCATAACGTACTTGAAGCTGCCGTTTTCATATACTCTGTATGCGTCGGTCACGGAGAGGAGGTATCTCGAGGAATCGCTTGCGGTCACGCCGTCGACTACTGCCACAACCGTATTGTTATAGACAACAACAGCCGCGTTTGAGCCGAGTGTGAGCTTGTTTCTCAGAGATTCAGCGGTGATGCCGGCGGTTTCGTTGCCGAGGTTATATACCATGTCGCCGATTTTTACGCTGGTATTGGTGATGCGCTTGACTGTGCCGTAGTCGATATCAAGGACTTTTGCAATTTCAAGCTCTGCTGTCTCGGGGTTGTAATAGTAGAGAACGTAGTCGCCGTCCTCAGCCTTTACGTTGTTTGTTATGTTGAGCTCGTCAGCCTTCTTGCCGCCAGCGATATTGTACTTGCCGTCGGAGGTGATATTGAGCTTGTCCATCTCGAACACTCTGATTATGCCGCGAGTCGCAACTTCCTCACCGCCGTCGAACATGAGAGTTACACGGTAGAAGCCGAGCAGCTTTGAGAGGTCGTCGACGTCTGTGATCTGCTCGAGCTTGTTGTCGCTGTCATATGCGAAAAGCTTGAGCTCGTTGTTATTGGTCGAAAGCTCGTCGGAATATTCTTCTACAAGTGTGTATTTGTTGTCGCCGATGATAACGTTGTTTTTGTCGATTTTTACGCTGTCGAATTCCTGAACAACGGTCTCGTCAACCGCGGAAAGGACCTCGTACTTGTTGTTCGCAACCTTATAGATAACCTTGAAGCTCATTCCGAGGTGGTCGTTAGCATCTCCGTCGAGGTTCATTCCGGCGTAGGGAGTTGTCATATAGAAGTTTTTGCCGTCTGCCTCACAGAGGAGGGTTACGTATCCTTTCTTGACAACGGGCTCGCCGTCGATTGAGTAGTCGTTTGTAGCAACGAGAGTCGCTTCAGCCATGTTATAGCCGAAAACTTCTTCGATAATCGAGGTGGACTCATAGTAAATGTTGCCGTTGTTTGTGGTTCTGCCGACGAGGTATTCGGAGGTCAGAGCGTTGTAGAGAATCTGCGCGGTCTCTGCTCTGGTAAGTGTCTCCTCATAGCCTACATTTTCAAGGCCCTTGTCAAGACCGAGCTTTACAGCGGCATTGATGTAGGACCACGGGTATCCGGCGTTCATTTTTTCGTTGTCCTGACCGAGTGCGCGGACAAGCATTGCCATAGCGTCCTGCTTTTTGATGCCTCCGGTGGGGTTGAAGGTTGTCTCGCTCGTGCCGATGATGTATCCTGCGGAGTTAGCCCACGAAATAGCGCCGTTGTAATAGGGCTCGTAAAGGTCGGTGAACTTTGTGGTGTTCACTCTGCCCGCGTCGTCTCTGCCGAGCATCAGTCTGAACAGAAGTGTAGCCATCTGCTCTCTTGTCACGTTGTCCTCGGGTGAGAATTCGCTTTCGCTTGTGCCTTTTATGACGCCTATATCTGAAAGAATAGAAATTTCGGTTCTGACGGGGTGGTCTGAAGCTACGTCGTCATAATTTTTCGCGAAAACCATTGTACCCGACGCTGCTACCATAAGGGCGGCAAGTGTGGGTGTTAGAATTTTCTTAAAATTGTTCATTCATAAGCCTCCTGTATTTTTACCGGCGGTTTAAACGTATTTCATTCGTCCGCCGCGATGACATGATATCACAGGAGTAAAATAAAGTCAACGGTTTTTATGCACTTGCAACATAAATGAAATATTTATTCAAGTTATTTTCATTATTATGTATAATTTTAGATTGACAGGAAAATTATTACAGGCGTTTTTGTCTTGAATTTACAGCAATGCCGCAAATCAAAAAAAGCACGGATTTTTTCCATGCTCCTTTTATATTCACTCTTTTTCCGGGTACATTCCGGCGTGTATTTCTTTGACAAGCTCGGTTACGTCTCCGATAAAGTCCGTGGGCTCTTCACCGCCGTCATCGTAGTCTGTCATAATCACGATAATGTACGGATGCTCGTCAAATACTATCGCCATGTCGTGAAACGCATCTATATCCCAGCCGTATTTGTGCGCCACCATTCCCGAGGGATAATTCGCGCATATCATCTCGAGGTGCTTCGATTTTGTCATACAGTCCTTCATGCGGAGTGCGTATTCGCTGCCGGTCTCGAAATAGTCGTAAAGCTCGCGCAGGAACAAAACGCAGTCGTCGGCGGAGAGATTCATGAAGTCCGTTCGGGCTCCGCGGATTCCGAGTTCATTTGTCATTTTATAGAACGATGAATATCCGAATCTGTCGCGCAGCTGTGCGAAGGCTATGTTGTCGCTGTAAAGGAGGGCATAATCGAAAAGCTCGTACCACGTAAGCTCAAGGCCGTCGTCCATCTCCATTATCTCGCCTGAGCCCTCCGTGAACATAGTAGCCGAATCGTAGACCCATTTTTCGCTCAGGTCGTATTTTTCCTCTCCCTCGAGGTAGATTATTTTGCCGTCCTCGTCGTAGTTCGGGTGATTTCCCTCAAACAGCGGCTCACCATTCTCGTCGTACAGCGGATTTCCGTCCTTGTCGAAATCGTGCTTGTTCTTCTCAAACTCCTCGATTTCACGCAGTACGGCGTAAATGTACGGGGCTTTGATAAGACTTGCGGAGTAGCGTATCTCGGCGGAGTTATATGTAATCCCCTCGCCGGAGTCGATGTCGTAATATGCGAACGAAAGCTCTGGGTACACTTTGACAAACTCATCGGAGGCATAGACCGCGCCGCTGTCGTCTCTTTTAATAACTCTCGCCCATTTGAGCGGGGCTTCGGAATTCAGCAGGTCGTACAGTTTTTCCTCGCTGCTGCGGTTGTCGGGCTCGGTTTCTTCTGGCGAGATATCGGAATCGGATTCAGGTGTGGTTTCAGGTTCTGTCTCGCTCTCGGTTTCTGTCTCTGTTTCAGACTCTGTTTCAGAGTACATCGCTGCTTCTGTGTCATTTTCACTGAGCACCGGTATTTCGCTCTCAGGTATGTGTTCGGCCCACGGAGCTTCGGAGTCGATTTCGGCCGGGGTCAGGTTGTCTTCCGCCACTGAATCAGCGTTATATTTGCTGCCCAGAATTACGGAAGATGTCAGGATTGCGACCGCGAGAATCCCGAACAGTGCTATTATCACAATTTGATTCTTATTTTTCACTTTTTTACAAAAAATATTTCCTGCAGCAGATACCGCAGGAATAAAAATGTCGCTTTTTGTCGTATTAAATAATATTGAAGAAAATCAGTTTTCGCTTCCGCTGTAGTAGATTATTTCCTGCGGATATCTGAGGCCGAGCTTGCTGTGTGCTATCTCCGAAATATATTCCTCGTCAAACGGACGCTCGAGGTCGGAGTGCAGCTCGTATATGTATTCGTCCATTTCGTCTATTTGTGCGCGGAGCACGTCAGCCTGAGCCGCGAGGTCATTCTGTCTGAGACGAAGGCTTACAAAGGAGACGATGAAGAACGCCAGAAGAACGAGGACGGACATTCTGACAACAGTATTTTTAAATAATGCTTTCATATTCCCCTCCTGCGAGAATTTTTGCGGTTATTTTCAAACGATATATCGTATTTCAGACTTTTCAGGCATTTTTGCGTTCGCCGTGAAAGTACAGCTCTGACAAGCGCCGAGATGAGTGCTCCGATTGTTACCGAATACACAAGCTTTGCAAGCCGGAAAAGTTTTTTTGCGATGAAGGTGAGCGGCTTTATCACAAGATATGTAAAAACTTTTTTCAGCCACGCTGCGACTGTTTCCGAGACAAGCATGACCGCGCGTCCGACAGTGTTATAGTAGATAAAAAATCCGGCGGCGACCGAAAACAGGATAAAAAACCGAAATCTCCCGTTTTCCGCCCAGTAATCGAAAATCGAATACAGTAAGGTGACGCTTACGGCGTAGACAAAATCGAAAAGCGCAAACAGAATAAGCGGCATCCACCCCGACTTCATCTGTGCTTTTTGACCACGATACGACGCTATACCGCACAAAACATATATTATTCTAATTATATCGTATAATCCTCCGAAAATCAAGCCCAAAATAACTGAATATACGATATTTAATAATTGTTTTTCTATGAAAAATTCCATTATTTAAATAATCGTGACAAAAAGGTTCCTCCGCCTTTGTTTTCTTTCTTTGAGTAATAATAAAAGCTGTCGAATTCGCCTGTAATCTTTATCTCCCCGCTCTCCGTGGAAAAGCTCTCGATCTTCAGTCCACGCCCATCCACCGCTATCATTCCGAGTGAGGAGGAGAGGATAATCTGTTCTTCCGTGAAGCTTTCAACCTCGTCGATGCCGGTCATTTCCATCCGTTTGCGCGAAAAAAGGCACACATCCTGATCCATAATCAAACCACTCCTTGTTTCTTTTGTTTGATTATATGCTCCCACAAGCGGATGTATGCCTTACGGATTTTATATTGCCGTCAATCCTCTATTATTTCGTACATTGAGGCGGCGTCGGATTTCATCGCGTGCTCTTTTACGTCAACTACACGCAGCTTCAGCGTTCTTCCGCCGTACGAAACCGCGATAATGTCGCCCTCCTTGACGTCATATGAGGCTTTGGCGCGCTTTCCGTTGACCTCCACGTGCTCTGTATCGCAGGCTTCGTTTGCAACTGTGCGGCGTTTTATGATTCGCGACACCTTTAAAAATTTGTCAAGTCTCATTTTGTTCTCTCCTTAAAGTCTGAAAAGTCCGTTTGTTATTCGTTTGTGCTTTTGTATTCGTCAATAAATTTATCAACCCTGTCGCCGAGGCTTTTTTCGAGGTCGGCTTCACTTCCGCCGAGGACAACGGACGCAAAAATTATATCCGCAATCAAGCCTTCCCTGTCCTCAGCCGGCGCGGTTTTAAGTTTTTCGGCGAGGTTGATTATTGTATCCTCGTTTTCGGCAAAATCGTGTGAGTCCTTGCGCGCCTTTTTGACGATTTTTTTCGCTCTCATCAGTGCGGGCAGCTGTCTGGGGACGGAATTCATCGACTCGGTTACGGTTTTTCTGTCCTTTTCCGCTTTTTTGATAGTCTCCCAGTTGTCGAGAACCTCTCCCGAACCGCTCACCATGACATCGCCGAAAACGTGGGGATGGCGCGATATCATTTTGCCGCACACCTCATCAATAATATCGTCGATTGTAAAACCGCCCGCTTCCCTCTCTATCTGGCTGTGGAACACCACCTGAAACATGACGTCTCCAAGCTCCTCACGCAGAAGTTCGCGGTTTCCGTTGTCTATCGCTTCGACCACCTCATAGGTTTCCTCAATCAGATCGTTTCTTATCGACTCGTGAGTCTGTTCTCTGTCCCACGGGCATCCGCCATCACTTCTCAATACCTCGACGAGTGTGAGCAGCGAATTGAAATCGTGGCGTTTCTCATTTTTAAGCTGCTGCTTTTTTTCTTCTGTTGTCATTTTATTCTGAATCCTTGATTTTTAATTTTTTCTTTAAGACAAATCCGATGTCCGCCGGTCTGACTTCTCCCGTCAGTATAAGCATTCCCGCGTAAACCAACGCTGATAATAATATCGCGGCAAGGCAGGAAATTTTTATCCCTGTATGCGGTGCAAGGGCTCTGTATATCAGTGCCGCACTGAGCACACAGACGAGGGAGGATAAGAGCGGCTTATACATCATTCCCGTACTCAGCTTTACACCCGTGTATTTCGCGACAAAATACAGGTTCATCGCGGTCACGGTCAGGTAGCAGAGGAAGGTTGAAACCGGCGCGCCGCTTATTCCGTAAATACGGAGCAAAAACGCGCCCGAGACGAGCTTTACCGCGCCTCCGACGAGCATTGAGAGAACCGGCATATTCTCTTTTCCGCAGCCCTGCAGGACGGAATTGGTTATCGCGAGAATGCAGACGAACATTGACGACGGGGCGAGAAGTGTCAGCAGAAACGACGCCGTGTGAGCCGAGGATTCCTTATAGAGAAGGCAGAGTATCGGGTCGGCGAGGGTGGACAGTCCCATTGCGCACGGTAGTCCGATAATCACGGCGTATTTCAGCGAAAGTGTGATTTTTTCACTCGCCTGAGCGATATTTCCGGAGCCCGACGCCGCGGCTACGACCGGGACAAGCGAATACGCTATCGGATACACAAGCACGGGCGGCAGGTTGAACATCGGAACGGCGAGCGAAGTGTAATTTCCGTAAAGCGAAGCCGCCTGCTCGCCTGTCATGCCGGACTCGGTCAGGATTCGCTGTATCATCGCGGTGTCGAGGGTATTTGTAAGGCTCATGACCGACGCGCTGAGGGTCACGGGGATTGAAATTTTCACAAACCTGCGCAGCACGTCGCTCCATGCGGTTTTTGTATTGCTGATCGGGACGTCCGATATAAGGTCACGGTCTCCGCGGAGAAATCCGGCTATCATCAGGTAGACCATCCCGCACAGAGAGCCGAGAGTGAGTCCCGCAACAGCATATGCCGCGACGATGTGGATCTCATAACCCATACGGATTGCGTAAAGTGCCGCAGCGACTCCGACAACGAGCTTGCCCATCGCCTCTATCAGCTGTGAAACCGCGGTCTGGAGCATATTGCCGCATCCCTGAAAATATCCTCTGTACGCGCTCGAGACGCAGATAAAGAACATTGTCGGTGCGGCAACTGCCACTGACAGTGCGGATTTATCCGATTTTATCAGTTCAGCCAGCTCATCGGACGCGAAAAACATGACCGCGCACACTGCAAGGCCGACGGAGGCGAAAATCACCGATGCGAGTCTGAACACTGTTTTAGCTGCGGCGATATTCCCTTCCGCTTTCTTTTCGGAAACCATGACGGAGATAGCGACGGGAAGCCCCGATGTCGAGAGCATATAGAACAGGGTGTAAATCGAGTACGCCGAGTTGTAGTACCCCATCCCGGTATCTCCGACGATATAGTTCATCGGAACCTTAAAGAGAAGCCCCGCCACCTTGACGAGCAGGTTTGACACGGTCAGAATCACGACTCCGGTGAAAAATTTGTTTTTAGACAGCGTATTTTTCTGCGTCGCGATTTTTTCCCGTCCTTTTGTCGCACCCGTCATTCTCAATCGGCTGACCTCCCGTGACCTATGTTTATCCGATAAATTCGCGGAAAACAGAATCGGTGGGAATCATGCAGTCGTCAAAATATCCGCACTCAAACGAGCTGACTTTATCCCTCAGCTCCTCCGCTTCATCCCTGTACCTGCTTTCCTTCGGAACGGTTTCGAGAAGCTCTGCGGCGTATCTGCTAATGACGAACGGTTCGTACGGCAGAAGCGAGTTCAGATACACGCTGCAGTTTTTTGAGTTCGGGAAAATATTGGTCTCCTCGTTTTGTCTGACTCCCTCCCAGAGGTGCAGAGTGAACTCAGCCGTTGCCCCGCGGAATTTGTAGTCGCGCACCACACGCCGCAGAAGACGAAGCTCGTTTTTTGACAGAGTTGTGCCGTTATACGAAATATCTTCTCCGACGGATATAAAGATGCTCCTATACTTTCCCCCGAGCAGAGATGTTATTTCGGGA
>JBJFHS010000119.1:0-15887 GCA_051893885.1 Eubacteriales bacterium | reverse complement strand
GAAGCGACCATGAAAGCAGCCGAGAAGGCCGGATTTGATGTTCGCGAGCCTGACGGGTCATGGAAGCCGATACTGATTTCCGAGCCCAATGCGGTTCTTTACGACCTTGCACAGAAAATTCTGAACGGCGAGGTTGCAGAGAGCGTACTCGATTTTTCGTCAAAGAAAAAGGTGCTTGTATTTGATATCGGAGGCGGTACGCTTGACGTCACCTTCCATGAAATCGAACGTGATCCCGAAAACGGTATTACACTGAACATTTCGGAAATAGCGGCGTCAAGATTCACTCAGCTCGCCGGCGATGACTTTGATGCGGCTATCGCGGATTCTCTTTACAGGCGCTGTGTGGACAAGTTCAAAGAGAACGAACCCAGTGCGGTTCAGCGAATTTGTTCAAGGGAAGCGATGGTGAAAAAGATGCTTACCGTGGCGGCGGAGCAGCTGAAGATAGGTATGAATTCCTGTGTTGAGGGGGATTTGTACAATGCGGTGGACGACTGGTTCAGCGATACCGTTGAGACGTATGAGGAGGAAGCTACATATATTATTTCTCACTCAATCGGTGACGAGCGCATATATAACGACACAATTACCAAAAGTGAGTTTGAAGCGATGCTTGAGCCGTTCCTCGGTAAGGAATACACCTTTGAAGATTATCGCGGATATTCCAACAACAGGAAGATTCGGAGAGACACCATCATAGCACCCATACTGGATGTGTTGGAGAAGGCAGCACGGCACTATGCAAAGAATAATGAAGCTCTTGAAGTTGACGCGGTGATTCTCAACGGCGGTATGTCCAAGCTGTATCTGGTGAAAAACCGTATCAAAGAGTTCTTTAATCTTGAACCGATCACGACAGCAGACCCTGACCTGAGCGTTGCAAACGGTGCGGCTGTTTATGCTGCGGTCAGGGAGATATATCATCTGCAGAATCACATTACCATCAAGCGTCATGTGCAGAACGATGATTTGTATCTGGGACTCTCTGCCGGAGTGAATGACCTTCTCATTTCCACCGGTGAAGAACTGCCATATACAAAAGAAATCGAGGGATACCGAATCGTCCCGGGAACGCAGTCCATTGAAATTCCCATCAAACGCGGTGAGGAGAACAGTGAGCCTCAGACGATTGCACGCGGTATTATTGCTTTCAGCAAAGGCTGCAAGTCGTCCACAGACCTCAGAATCGAAGCGAATTTCGACCAGACCGGTCTTCTTGCAATAAAAGCATACCTTCTGAGCAAAGCCGGAGTTCAGATTGACACCGGTGTTGTTGAAATTGCGATCGGAGCGCCGATTGAAAGAAATCATGGCGGCGGAAGAATTATACCTGTGAGCGGTGCGGCTCTTGTTCCGTCAAACGAAATCGATGCTCTGAAGAATCTGTTGTCAAACAAAAACAAGAGCAAGGACAAGCAGAAGAAGATCGAGATCAGAATGGAAAACATTATAAACTGCGGTAATCCGAGGGATTTTGAGGATGTTATCCTCAGGCATCTTTCCGAGAACAACGAAGTCGGTTTCCGCTATCACCTTTATCAGATTGTTGATGGGATCGTACCTTCATGGAGTGAGGATGGAATCAAGCGGCTGAAGGAAGTTGCACAGAGGGATATTATTTCAATTGACTTAGGGTTCCATGTTGACGAGAGACGGAGAAAGCTGTCTGAATTTGTGAAGGAAATTATGGCACAAATATAAATTGAACAGAAAGGATTATATGGAAAGCAGATTTAATTTGAAGCGGTTCATAGATGCTCAGTACAGCAGTTATGATACAGCTCTATCTGAAATAAAAGCAGGAAGAAAAACATCTCATTGGATGTGGTACATATTTCCACAGCTCAAGGGCTTGGGAAGAAGCAGTACATCCGAATATTATGGTTTGACAGGAATCGAAGAAGCCAAAGCTTATATGGATGATCCTGTTCTAAGCGCAAGATTACTTGAGATCAGTAATGCTGTTCTTATTCACAAGGATAAAAGTGCAGAAGAAATATTTGGCAGTATTGATGCAAGAAAGTTGAGATCGTGCATGACGCTGTTTAATATAGCAGCACCGGACATTTCTATTTTTGATGCAGTGTTAATGCAGTTTTTTAAGGGAAATTCGGACTACAGAACATTGCATTTGTTGGAGAAATATCAAGTGTGATTCGAAATATTCACATTTAATACGAATATACATGTGCATAATTACGAGGTGAATTACGATGGTTTCTTTAGTTTGGTTTGTTTTATCTTTATTTGGGGTATGCCGGTTTTCTTGGATTCCACTTTTTATAGAAAGCATTATCGCAATGTTTGGTTGGATGATAAGAAATTCAAATTCAACAGATACACTGTGGTCATTACTAGAAGTTACTACATATTGTGGAATTATCTTGTTTTCGTTTTGTAAAATGACATTTGATCTGTCTATTTCAAGCTGGTGGATATTGGTTTCTCCAATCTGGTTTGAGGTTGCATCGCTTTTCCCAGGGGGATTTACAATCACGTCTATCCTGTTTAATAAATATGGGCTTATGAATGTGCCCTTATGGGGATTGATAGTTAGCATCCTTGTGGATGTTTCGATTTTGATATTGATTGTTGTTGAGTTTTTTCAGACAAGAGAAACGAAAAAATCAAAAAATAATTTTTAAATCGTAAACGTCAAACCAATCTCCAATAAAAAAGCCGACGACGACGGTACAGTCTGCCCTGACTACAGCGGTGGTTATTTCAATATACTCCAGCTATCACTTCTCAGCTTCGGGAATGGCGTCAGCGGCTTCGATGAATTAGCACCATGCACCCCACTGCTGTAATCTCTCCGGGCAGATTGTTAACCCCTGATACCAATCCGTATGGAGATATCCTCTGAATCCCTTGAGGAATTTCTCAGCATTCTCCGGCTTCCGGTTCGGGGTATACTCATACATCACGATCGGCTTCAGCCAGTATTCGGACACACGAATTACCCGGTTCGACATGGTCTGACTCGTGAGTTTGACTTCGTTTCTCTGCAGCTTGTGTGCCTGTCTGTACAGCGGGTCAGGAAAACTGAATATTAATAAATACAGCAGAAAAAGCTCTGAATTCCACTGAACAGGCGAAAATCAGAGCTTTTTTATATCTTTCTTCAAAATGCACACCGCAACCTTATCTGTTTATCACTGTGTCACAGCCTCAACCCTGAGCGCAAACGTCTTTTCGGTGAACTTTCCGGAGGAGAGAAGAATGCGGCTCAGCGCGTCGACCTTCCATTCTCGGTGGAGCTTTGGGTCGGTGAGCGGGACGGAATCAAGCGTCAGTGTCAGGCCTTCGTCATACTCCGCAGAACATCCCGCGTCCGGCAGCACGAACCTGTTTTCCCCTGCCTCCTCCGGTTTTTCGGTGGTCATAAGAGTGAACACCGCCTCTCCCTCAGCCGCAAGTGCGATTCTGTCGGTGATTTCCGCGCCGCAGGAGGTGAGCTTTGCTACTCGGATATATGATCTGATTCCGGCCTCTGCGGGATAGGCGTCCTTTAATTCGAGCGCGATGGACGAGCCGTCAAAGGAGACTACCTCAGCGTGATAATCTCCGGCGTGCTGTTCGGTGCCGTTGATTTCGGGGAGATTGTGGTACAGCGAGCGCATTGTCCAGATTGTGTACCGCTCGGATGAGAACGTCTTTCGAGAATAGGTCTCCACACCGGGGTCGATAAACACAGGCTTCTCACCGTGGAACAGGATAAAGCTGCCGATGTCGTTGTGGTTGTGGCTTTCGCGGTTGGTTCCTCCTTTGACGGCAAGGGACATTCCGTTCTCCCTGTTCTTTGAGATGAAAACCTCAAGTCCGCTGTAGAAAATATTGTCCTCCGGTGCGGCATAATTCCGACTTATCGGTGCCGGCTCGGAGAGATTTTTGATTTTTCGGTAGGTGCTGTAGCTGGGGTTGAACGGCGGGATGGGTTTTCCGGCTGCAAATGCCGTCAGCTTGTCGGAGCCGCATCTTCTGCCGTAGCGTGCTATCATCGCGTAATCGGGTGAAATCAGGTGCCCCGCATCGGCAAAATTGACGAAAACATTGCCCGTGAGGTTGAAGTCGGCAATATACTCGCCCATTTTTCTGACAAACGGATTTCTGAACAAGTCGACTGTCCCGCCGGTGAGATCCCAAAGAATTTCCAGACAGTCGAAATAGGACGCGCCTGCCACATTCCAGTATCCGGGACCTTCGTCGCATCCGCCGTCGGATTTGTAAAATGAGGTGAACCGGTCGAGGATGGTCATGGCGTGCTTGGTTGAGAATTCGCGCTTTTCAAAATCCGTTTCGCACAGCATTACGACGACGAGAACGTTTGAGATGATCCACGGCGTCCAGTTGTTCAGCACGTTTCCGCTCTTTCCCACCCAGTTCATGTTGTCGTACGTGTAATACGGGTGCAGGATTCGGTTTCCGAGCATATCTCTTATCCTGCGCCTGATAACGGGGGTCACCTCATTGAGCTCGTCCTCCAGCAGATACCACACCCATGCGAGCACAGCCCCCGTCTCCGCCGAAAACAGGTCGATATAGCGGACATCGTCCCCGTCGTTCAGGTTGAAGGCGTCGCACAGGCAGTTTTTCGGATTTCCGTGGCAGGGAGCGTAATGTGCGGGAATGACCCACGTGCTCTCCTCGCAAATCGCCCACACATAGTCGATGATTTTGTCGGTGAAACGCCCCTTTTTCTCGGTGAGCTCCGCGACGGTCAGTGTGAAAAGGTTGTTCCGCCGTGCAAAATACGGAGACTCAAAATTTGACCTGTTGCCGGTGCGATAGTACTGCATATACAAAGTCGCAGGCAGTGACGGAACCTCGCGGTCAAGGATATCCTCTGCGCGCTGCACGGTTTCCTCTGCGTGGACGGCGTTTTTGTCCCATTTCAGGTCGCAAAAGGGCACAAATTCCCCATAAGGCAGCACCCTCGCGCGCTCAAACATATCGTTTTCAAAAAACAGCTTTGGCATGGCTATATCTCCTTGAAATTGATTCTTGTGGATTCAGAGTGTGAACACTCTCTAAAACAATTTCGCTTTATTTGATTAAAATGCTCATTCCCGAAAGAAACAGCAGAAAAACGGTTATTGCCGAAAAAATTCTGCCGCTCAGTTTCCTTGCGATGACACCTCCGACGAACAACGCCGCCGCCAACGGAAGAGCGCATACCGCTGCGTCAAACAAAACGCCGGAGCTTTGCGTGCTGACTATACTAAATAGGTCCGTCGCGAGGATTATGGTTCCGAGTACCGACCAGAGTCCTGACATAGTCGCGCGGAACTCATCCTTGTCCGGCATTGTCGCGCCCGCATATATCACGGTAAAAGCTCCGCCGGAGACGAACATACCGTGTATCAGGCCCGCAAGCACGAGCACGGCGACATATATGACCGGTCTGATTTTTTTCGTGAATGTGTTTTCGGGAAAAATCCGGCGCTCTGAGAGCATTCCGTACGCCCGAAAAATCGCCGTTAATATGATGACGACAGCGTAGGGCTTGAGAAAAACTCCGGCGGATTCGGTGTTTGCAGCCATCATCCCGATTACCATAAAAGGCAGCATCAGAGATATCATTTTTATCATTTCGCGGCGGTTTACCCGGTCTGTGTTGCGCAGGAAGACCCACCAGCACGGCGCAAGTCCCAGAATGTTGACAAGCATCCGCGCTTCGTTCATCCCGAGCAGCGCTATCGTCGGCGGCATGGCGAGCATCGCTCCCGCAAAACCGGTGACTGTCTGAACGGTATTCGCCCCGAAAATGACAAGTGCGAGCAGCAGATATTTTATTATCGGATTCACTTTTGTTGACGTCTGCCGCGCCTGTCACAAAAACAACTCATCGCGGCACCTTTCTTTTTTGGATATATCGAGTATAATCGGAAAAAAGCCGGCGTGTGAAAAAATTCACATTTCGGACACGGTTTTTCTCACTCCGCAGGACTTCCAGTCGAATTCGCAGAATCCCAGACCGAACGCGGGCGAATCAGGCCTCAGCGTAAAATCGTCGCGGTCGAAATCGACAAACAGCGGGTCCGCCTCGATACTTTCCATCTCCAGTCCGGCATCCTGTGCGCCCGCAAGAGTACGCAGATTATCACGTGAGCAATAGACTACCTCGCCGTCACGACACCAGATGAGATTGCGCATCGACACAATAGAGCCGTCCTCAACCCCGAAGCTGCCCGACGCTCCCTGTGCGTAATCCGCTAAAATCTCGCTTCCCGTCGAATATACGATGTTGCCGTAAAACATGATGGACAGGTGCGCCTCCGGTCTGCTGCATCTGAGCATCGGCTCCCCTGCGTCTGCGAAAATATTGTTCCGCACTACATTTGACGAGCCGTAGTGCTGGTGATAGCTGTTCGACGAGGTTCGGTAGCAGAGGTTGTTTTCAAGTGTGATTCCGGCCGAGCCCTCGTCGGTGTACAGAGCCCATCCGCCGTATTCTTTGCACTTGATATCGTGGATTCGGTTGTTCGATACGACGGTTCCGGGCTGTGAGCCGAGCAGGTAGACGCCGCCCATATCGGACAGAAATCCCTTGCCGAGGTCGTATATGTGGTTTCCGACGATGCGGTTGTCGCGGCAGACGGTCTTTGCGTAGCCCCATGTCCAGCCCACGGACACGCCGGTGTAGTAAAGGTCCCCGATTTCGTTGTGGATCACATCGATTTCGGCGGCGTGCATGATGAGAATTCCGCAGGCGGAGTAATACCGTCTTCCGATGTGGGTGATCGAGCAGTCGGATACCGTGCATCCGGTGGTCATTGTGGATTCGGGCGCGCCGTAAGCACCTCCGCAGATACGGACTCCACCTGCACCTCCGTCATACACCGTACAGCCTTCGATTCTGACCGAGCGGCAGCCTTCCTTGAGGTTGAAAGCGTGAACGCCGAAATTCCGCACGGTGCAGCCGCTGAACACTATGTTTCTGGCGTAGGACACTTCAATCGTGCCGTGAGCGTTTGAGACTGCCTGGGAATCGGAGGCAAACTTTTCGCTCTGCGCACCGTCAGTCGTCATTCCGGAGGCGTAGTCACCGCGGGTGTAGGCGAAGGTAATATCTCTGAAACGCACTCCGCTGACGAAATCACTTCCCGTGCTGCCGCCGACAATTGTGACGAGCTTATCCGACACGGGAGCCCAGACGTCGATGTTTTCCGGCTTCTGCCTGTCGTCGCGGGGTATATAGTAGAGCATTCCGTTTGCGCGGTCGAGGTACCATTCGTTTGACTTATGGAACTGCTCCGCGACGTTTTCGAGGATGTACTCCTGATTCGGGCGGATGTTGAAGCGGGTGCGGTAGGTCATCGTCACACGTCCGTTTGTGTGGTCAAGCGATTCTATCGGCGTATGCTCGTCGATCCAGTAGTGGTTGAAGCTGACGATGATGTCCGAAAAGGCGTACAGCGTTCTGAATTTCTCGAGGTCCGCTTCCTCAGCCGTGAACCATTTCGAGGGGCCGAACAGCTCCGTTGTGGGGTTTTCCGTCTCCTTCATTCGGAAGTAACCGTCGGATGGCAGTCGGGTTTTGTCGGCGCGGAGTCCGTCCACGTATAAATCGGTGAAATTCCACTTTCCGTCCTTGACATCGGGTATGTACGCGCCGAAGCAGGGGACTCCGTTGAATTCGGTTTCCGTAAATCCGGTGATTTTTCTGCCGCCGGAAATCAGAACGGGGCCGTCTCCGAATGGCTCGATTGTGACGTTTGACATCACGGGTCGGATGACGAGCGGAGACGACAGGCAGTATTCCCCCGCCATGAGCTTTATTGTGATGGGCTGGAGCATTCCGCCGCCGCGCATCTGTTCAACCAGCCCGAGCGCGTTTTCAATCGACCGAAGTGGGCCGCAGCCGGGCTCGTTTTCATGAAAATTTTTTCCGTTTCCGTTACCATTCGGCGAGACGTACAGCGTATTGCAGTTTCGGTAAGACAGCATGACATTTTCCTCCTTAAAAATGAGTGAGTGGGTATTTTTGGTGACTATATTTTATCATTGTTTCCGCCGCTTTTCAATACTTTATGTGAACACACTCTTTATTTTTCATCCGTGCAGAAAATGTATGTTGACCGGCGGGGATGGTGTGAAAATTTACGATTTCTCCGCGACGGATGCCGATAATGCTGCAAAAAAGAAAAAGACCATGCAATTTATGCACAGTCTCAATCCTTTGTTTTGCGGGGATGCCTATGAATTCATGCAGCTGCGGCAGTGCGGGTCTTTTTCTGGAAAATCTGCCACACAATTGTCAGCACTATCAATGCGACGCCGATTACGTCGGTGATAACGGAGGTGTCGATCAGCATCAGTCCCGCGGCAGCTGACATTATTCGCTGAATCGGGTTCATTTTGGTCAGAATATAGCCTTCAAGACCGGCCGAAACTCCGAAAATGCCGAGAAGCGATGTTATCGAAATCAGTATTACCTGGAAAGGCCCGTTTACGTCGACAAGCAGCATCACGGGATTCAGCGCAAAGACATACGGCACGATGAATGCGGCAATTGCGAGCTTAGTGGACTGCAGCGCGGTTTTCATCGGGTTTGCCTGACCGATTGCAGCTCCTGCATATGCCGCGAGGGCTACGGGAGGTGTGAGGTCAGCTACGATACCGAAGTAGAACACGAAAAAGTGTGCGGCTATCGTGGGGACGCCCATTCTGATGAGTATCGGAGCGCAGGTCGCAGCCATAATGCAGTAGTTCGCGGTTGTGGGAACACCCATGCCGAGCACTATACAGCAGAGCATTGTCAGAAACAGAGCGATTATGACCTGTGAACCTGCAAGAGCAACGATACCGTTTATCATAAGGTTTGCAAGGCCCGTCATTGTGATGGTTCCGCTGATGATTCCGGCAATACCGCAGGCCGCCGCCACCGATATTGTTCCCTGTCCTCCGGCTGCAAGGGCTTCGAGGAATTTTCTGGGGGTCAGACGGTTTTCCTTGTTGACAAGGCTCACTAAAATAGCCGCGACTATAGCGATGGCTGCGGAGGTCTGAATCGTTTTTGTGGAGGTGCTGACCAGCCATATCAGAATGACGAGGGGAATCAGGAGGTAGATTTTCTTGATTAAATCCCTGAATTTCGGGAGCTCGTTTCTCGGGATTCCGCGCAGGCCGAGCTTTTTCGCCTCAAGATGCACCGCGATGAAGATTCCGGCGAAATAGAGGACCGCAGGCAGAATCGCACGGACGATAATGTTGGAATACGGGACGTTAATGTAATCCGCCATGAGGAAAGCTGCGGCACCCATGATAGGCGGCATGATCTGTCCTCCGGTCGAGGCTGAGGCTTCTGACGCTGCGGCAAATTCGGGGGTATAGCCGGTTCTCTTCATCAGCGGAATTGTCACGGAGCCGCTTCCGACAGTGTTTGCGACGGACGAGCCCGAGACCATTCCTTCAAGCGCGCTGGCAACCACGGCTACCTTTGCGGGACCGCCCGAAAATCCGCCGACCACTGCGTTGGAAGCCTGAATGAAGAAATCCGCGATTCCGGTTCTCTCGAGAAATGAGCCGAAAATTATGAACACAACGATGAATTTCGAGCACGTGTTGATGGGGGTTGACAGAATGCCTTCCTTTGAATAAAACAGCGTCCGGACAAGGTAATTGAGCCTGCCGGAAAAGGTGGGATTTGCCAGTCCGAAGAAAATCGCGTACACGATAAAGCAGGCTGCCACGATGAGGATCGGAAGACCGACGCTTCTCCGGCATACCTCGGCGAGGCACAGAATTCCGATTATACCGATGACTATCTGATATGCCGCAAACTTGCTGCCCTGCTGAATGATGGAGATGGCATTGAAAGTGAAATACAGAAATGCCGCCGTTCCGAGAAGCATCGCGACAATATCGTACCACGGGATGTAATTTTTCCTCTGAACGCCCTTTTTCACCGGGAAAACGAGAAATCCCATGAACACAATGCAGGCGACAAACGATGTGAGGCGGATTTCTTCAAGCCATGTTGCGAAAAGAGTGACATATATGCAGAACAGGGAAAACGCGGCTAAAATAAACTGCACGGCAATTTTTGGCTTGCCCTCCCAGATTCTTGTGTTGGATTCCCGGTCGAATTTTTTCATTACCGAGTCTAAATCGGCAACCGAGTCCAGATCGGTAAGCTGTGTGTCCTGTGCTTTTGTTTTCTTTTTAAATAATGGCATTTTTTTCTCCTATACAATAACAGATCACAAAAGAATCGCCTGATAAGCAGAAAGGAGAGCCCAAGCGCGGCGGCCTGAAGCTCCCCTTTGAGTTATCACCGTTAAAATATTGTTTTTTCTTATTCGGCGGTTACATTGAAGCCCTTTTCGGCGAAATATTTAGCGGCGCCCTTGTGGAAAGGAGCAGTCATGCCGGATGTCGCGTTTTCGCAGCTGAGCTCGGCACCCTTACCGTTTTCGAGGGCTATTGCTTCTGTGTTGTCGAAAATTGCCTTTGTGAGGTTGTATACGTCATCCTCGGAAGCATCGGCAGTCACTATCAGCGTCGCCTTTACGGTTACGGTCGTCACAGCTTCATTCTGTCCGGGGTATGTTCCGGCGGGGATTTCATATTCGGTGTAATACGGGCAGTTTGCCATGATAGCAGCGGAAATATCGCCGTCAATGGGAACGAGATATGCCTTTGCGGTCGTAGCAAGCTCGGTGATTGCGGGAGTGGGTGCGCCTGCCACGATGAATGCCGCGTCGATTTTGCCGTCCTTGAGGGCTTCGGTGCTGTCTGCAAAGCTCTGATACTGCGCCTTGATGTCGTTTTCAGTCAGACCTGCTGCAGCAAGAACATCAATTGCATTGAAGTAAACGCCTGAGCCGGGTGCTCCGATAGAAACGCTTTTGCCCGCGAGGTCGGAGACGCTCTTGATGTTTTCGTCCATTGTTATGAGCTGAACTGCCTCTGCGTATAATCCGCCGACAACTCTGAATGAATTGCACGCGCCGTCATCCGCAAAGGAATTCGTGCCGTTCCATGCGTACGCCATAACGTCGGACTGAACCGTGCCGAGCTGGTAGTCGCCCGAGTCGATTCCCTGGATATTCGCCTTTGAACCGTCGGTTGAAACAACGTTGACGTCAATTCCGGCATTGTTTTTGATATACTGACCGAGAACTCCGCCGAACGCGTAATATGTGCCCGAAGTTCCGCCGGTTCCCATTATCATTTTGGATGAGCCGCCGCAAGCAGCCAGAGACAGGACAAGAACCAGAACGAGTGCCGTCAATGCTAAGAATCTCTTTTTCATTTTAAATCTCCCGATGTGAGTCAAATTTTGTCAAATGACCTTTATGTGTATAAGTATACAATATTTTTAAATGTTTTGCAATACTTTTTAAACAAAAAAATACAGTGAAAATAAATATTTTTTAATTAAAAATTCATTTTTTGGCTTTTTACCGGCTATTTGCGGCGCGGAGACATGAAATCTGACTTCTGAGGGGGGCTGTCCTGCAGATTTTTGTGACTGAGAGCGGTGTGTAAAAAATGAAACCGGGATATGGTTGTATTTTTTATCGAAGAAAAAGGAATATCCGAGTCAGAGGGGATTTGCCAGTTCGGTCAGGATAATCTGAATTCCTCTCAGCATATCCGAAAAGGGCATACTGTATCTGCCGCCTGTACCGGATGGGGCTGAGAGCTGTTCCGGCAAAAACGGCACATGAACAAATCCGGAGCACATCCCGTCATACCGCTCTGCGAGAGAACAGCCGGTATACATAACGTGATTGCATACATACGTCCCCGCCGAATATGACACGCGCGCAGGAATGCCGTCCTTGTTCAATGCCTCCGCCATGGCTCTTACTGGGAGAGTCGAAAAGTATGCGGCAGGTCCGCCCGTGAAAATCGGTGTATCAATCGGGGCATAGCCGGACTCATCGGGCAGCACCGTCCTTCCGTCTGCGCTCAGTGAGCTGTCCATATTGACTGCCAGCCGTTCAACTGCCATGCACGGGGAGTTTCCCGCCTGTCCGAGCGAGAGAATACAGTCGGGACGCACTTTTTCTGCTGCTTCGGTGAGAATTCTCTCCGATTCGCGAAACTCCACGGGAAGTATCAGCTTTGTGAGCGAAGTGCCGGATGGGGCTGTCAGTGAGTTTATTATCTGCTCGGACGGATTGATATTCTGCCCTCCGAAAGGCCTGAAGCCGGTTACAAGTATTTTTTTCATCTTTTTTTCTAATCTCCTTCTGACCGCAGCTTATTCCACACGTGAAGCCGGTATTGTCGGTTTGTTTGCATGAAATTTTACTATATTTCTCGCAGAAAGTCAACAGGAACAATCTTATGTTTTTTAGGGCAGGGGGAAGGTATTTCCAGACGGGTGACGAATCAGCTGCGGTACCGGCTTAATGGCTTGACTCCTGCCTGAACAGCTCTTACTTCACCGTGTTGTATATCTTTTCGGGAGAGATTCAGAAACAGACCGAAATTTCTGATTCGGAAAACAGAAAGACAAATCCCAGAACGGATACTGTCGTGTTATTTGCGCGCAGGCCGGGATGGACGAGGAAGAAGCGATAATATACGAACACAAAACAAACAAAAATAAGCGGAGATCAGCGTAATGAAATGCTGACTGCCGCTTATTTTGTTTTATTTGCTTCTGTGTATTACATAACAGGTGAGACTGTCAATCGCCGCGTGCAGCTTTGGGTTTTTACGTTTTCTTACCCAAGCCGCAGCAGCTCAATAACTCAACCGAACAGCCTCCACAGGAATGTGACGATCTGCGCGCGTGTGCAGTCATTGTCGGGACTGAAGGTTGTATCGGATGTGCCGGAGGTAACGCCCTCTGCCACAGCCCACTTCACAGCCTCTGCGTAATATGCGCCGCCATCCACGTCGGTGAAAGGATTGTCCTCACCGGCCGCAGGGCATTCCTGAGAACGCCACAGGAAGGTGACTATCTGCGCACGGGTGCAGGTGGAATTGGGAGAGAATTTGGTGTCGGAGGTTCCGAGCGTGATTCCCTGCTCCACAGCCCACAGAACGGCCTTGTAATAGTACATATCGCTCTTTACATCCGTGAAGGGACTCAAATCGGATGAAGGCTCGGGAGAACCTGCAGCACGCCACAGGAATGTTACAGCCTGAGCGCGGGTGCAGCTTGCGTTCGGGGAGAATGTGGTCTCGGAGGTGCCGTTTGTGATGCCGTTGAGCACAGCCCAGCTCACCGCGTCCGCATAATATGCATCGGCGGGAACATCGGTGAAGGTTACAAGACCGTTCAGCGGTACGAATGTGACCTCGATTTTGACGGCAGTGCCGGGCATGATGAAGCTGTACCTGTTCTCACCAAGCGGTGTCACGGGAATATTCTTGCCGTTTTTGTCAGTCACAGTGACGGATTTGACGCAATAGCCATCGTCCGGTGTGACGGTGATGACAACGGTCTTTCCTGCGAGTGCGCTTGAGGGACTTACGGAAACAGTGCCGTGTTCAGGCTGCTTCGGTACGGTTACGGAGTGGGTGAAGAAGGTGGGGAAGTCGGAAGTGCTGAAGGAGGACTGCATATTGATGCGAACTTCCTTCTCGTCACAGTTGTCGGGGTTGGAAGAATCCCTCGCCTTGACGATGTACTTTCCGGCGGTGAGCTCTGTCATGGTGTTTGCGGCCTGCCACAGAAGACGGGAAGCAATTGAGCCGTCCGCCAGAATGGTGTCAACAGTGTCGTCGCTGTCGTCGTCGGGAGTGCCCTGGTCGTTGATTGTCAGCATTCCCGATGCCGCCAGATCCTTACTGTAGATCGCATACTCCAGAGCTCCGATGCCGCCGGTTGCCGATACGGTGATGGAACCGTTGGGCGCGGGAGTCGTATTGACGCTCTGGATAATGACACGAAGGAGCTCGACAGTGAGGTAAATGGGTCCGGTGATCACGTCATGTGCGTTTGCGTCGCGGATATAGAGGACATAGTCACCCGCATCCAGTCCGGTCAGCTGTGCGTCTTTCGTCCAGACTGTGCTGCCGTCGGGAGCCGGGACAACATCTCCGACAACGGGCAGAAGTGCAAATTCGTAGCTTCCTGCTGTCCTTCCTGCCGCTATTGATGCATCGCTGTCGTATACGCCGCCGGTGATCTGGTCAATGTCGATCGTGATCACGCCGTCGCAGTTGGAGATGTAGATCGTATTGCCCTTTTCATCCGTGGAGCCGGTCTCGGTCACCTTGGTGATGGTGATTGCGCTCTCCGGCAGAACGATGGGCATCGGATCAACTTCAACTGTACCGCTGACGCCCTTGTTTCCGGCTTCATCCACTGCGGTAAGGACATAGCTGCCGCCGTGTGTCAGAGGATAGTCACCATTGAAGCGGTAACCGACCTCACCGGCACCGAGAAGTTCAAGGTCGTTGAGCTTGACGCTGACGATTTTGGTCATCACTGAGTTGTCGGCACTTGCGAACTTTTCGGCAGCGTAAACGAGTGCGGTACCGTCGGTGCTTACGCTGAGAGAAGCCACGGGAGAGTTTGTGTCACGCTCGTCGAGGTTCACATAGCGGTAGCTGGTCACGCCGGTGCTGTCGTCCTTTACTGCTGCACGGTAGATACCGCGGACGACGGGATAGAGGGTATCTCTGTTGGGTCTGATATCGCAGGGAACAAAGAACTGGCTTGTGGGGGATTCGGTATCGTCGTACTGATAGTGGCTGATGTCGGCTTCGGTTGCATTTCCGCTGCCGTCAGTCACCTTCAGCATGACCTGCATATCGCCGGGAACGACTGAGGGAATGGGTGTGCCGTCCTCCTGAGTCAGCTGAGCGGCAATATCGGGTGCTCCGGGGTCCTTGGTCGCTGTCAGTGTTGCGCTGAACCAGTCAACGGTCAGGTCGCGTGTGGCAGTGTTGCCGGCAGTGTCCGTGACGACAAATCTCCAGCTGCCGTTCTCCGTGAAGGTCAGAGGCAGTGCCCACAATTCGTCGCCGTCTTTTACGAGTCTGCCGGAGACATCCGCGCCGTTCAGGGTGACAGAGGCCAGTCCGCCGAGATCTGCAAAGTACGCGGTCAGGTCAATGCTCTCGCCCTGCTTTATGGATGCAGTTTTCGGCAGAGTGCGGCTCCAGTAGATACCGGGCGCGGTGGGATCGGACTTGATGTCGAGGGAATCTGCAAATGACTCCTCAAGCTTGTCAAAACGGACTTCTTTGCTCAATACTTTAACGGTAACGGTGTGCGGAATTGACTCGCTGTTGCCGAAATCGATGGTTACGGGAACAGTTCCGTCGGATGAGGTATAGGTTTTTGTTCCGAAGCCGGCAATATTGCTTGTCACTTCGATTTCCACGGGAGTCTTTGTGTCAATTCCCATGAAATACAGGTCGATGGAGTCGGCTAAGGTCTGGAAGGAGAAGGAAGCGCCTTCATAACCGATTGCAAGGTCACTTCTCAGAGGAGCAGCCTCCAGGTCATCGGTCCAGACAAGGGCTTTTTTGAAGTCCCATGCGTCGTGACCGGTTTCTCCTGCATTTCCGTCTTTGTCATACCACGTGAAGATGCCGTTGTCGTCGAAGATGTTCAGAGCGACGCCCTCACCTTCGATCTTGTAGCAGATGTCGTGGTAGGAGTTGGTCGCAGTGTCAGCCACTCGTATCTTGCCTTCGCCTTCACTTGCGGGCATAACCACGATGGAGCCCTGGTTCACGTCGTAGTAGAGAACGCTGAGGTTGCGGCTTGAGTCGTCGGTTATCTCGGTGACGGTTACGGTAGGTTCGGTTTCGGTGCTGGTCTGCATGGTTGTCACCAGACGCAGAGTGGAACCGACCTGCATATTGACGCTGTTGACAGTGGTAAACAAGGTCTCCGGCTCAACGCTGATGAGCTTCATGTTGTTCAAGGTGTTGTATTCGGCATTCTCGTCTCCGCTTTC
>JBJFHS010000118.1:0-3984 GCA_051893885.1 Eubacteriales bacterium | reverse complement strand
CATAGTTCTTGGAGAGGAACTCTAATAACTACTACTTTTATTATACGAGGTAAAATGCTTCAGAACTACTATCGCGAGCCGGATGTAATAAACAACAATTTTGCCGCCGAGGACACTTTTCTGCAGCTGAACTGTGCCGGTGAGCAGCTGTACGACGTGTGTCTCGACATTTCATCGGTTCGGAAGGACAATTATCTTGTGTACATATCGGCCGGAAAAATGAGAACCAAAGCTCCCGAAGGAGTCGGAGTGCTCGAAGCGGGTGATTTTGCGGTGTTCGGCAAAAACAAACCGTTTCACTACATAATATGTGAGGGCGAGCCGATCGACTATTTCTGGGTGCATTTCGGCGGTTACGGGGCCTCGGATATACTAAAAAGCTGTGGTATTCAGGTTGACACGCGCTACAGAATCGGACTTCACGACACGGTAAAGCGCGCATTTGAAGAAATCTTCGACACCTTCAATCCGAAAACAGACCGTTTTGATTTATCCGCAAACACTTCTCTGTTGTCCCTCATATCTCTGCTGGCAAAATACGCCTCAGAATCGGACAAGGGCAGTCAGAACGAACGCCTTAAAGAGCGGCTGAAATCATCTCTCGAGTACCTCCACGCGCACTACACCGAAAATATCGACATAAGCGCCCTCGCCGCCATGGATTACCTGAGCACCGGCAGATACCGCGAACTGTTCAAATCGATGATGAACTCCTCCCCTCTCGAATATATCACAAACCTCCGGCTGAACATGGCGCGCGAGCTTCTCTCCGGCACAAAACTCGACATAGCCTCCGTAGCCGAAGCCGCAGGTTATCAGGATTACCGATATTTTTCGCGAGTCTTCAAAAAACGCTTCGGCTCTACTCCACGGGAATACCGGCGCGAGGAAAAGCCGTAGTTATCGGTATCGGTATGTATACTTCATTTAAATTATGGTTGGATAATTATTTTTCGTAAATTCATATATTTTCCAGCCCGCATTCAAGCTGACAATCACATGGTTCCTTTTCAACAAGGCGCGAATTGTATTCCTCAGCTTCGACGCACCCCATAGATAAATAAAACGCCTGTGATTCAACTGCGGAGTGAGTTGACATATAGAGCTTTTCTGCGCCCTGACGTTTTGCCCATGATTTTGCGAGTCCGAACAGCTTCTTACCCATTCCGTTTCCTCTGTATTCCGCAGAAACGTGCAATTCCGAGAGATTAAGGTACTGCGACCGACTTCCGAAAAAATCAGGCTCAACAGCAGCAAAACCCTTCAGCTTTCCGTCGATGAACGCGCCGAACATTACACCTCTCTGTGAAACGGTGCTTCTCAGTTCCGTGCAGAGTCGTTCGATATCGGACTCATCCCAGTCGTCAATAAACGGCTCGTCTATAATCACCCACTCTTCCCCCCGTTTTCTGCGGCATTTCATCACAGTCTGCGTTCTCACAAATCCGTCAAATAAATCAGATGAAATTTCATCCGGCGCTACTGTTCTGTATTCTGTAATAAAAGTCGGCATGAATTATTTCCTCAGTATAAATTATAATTGTACAGCAAAAAGACCCTACCGTTTCGTACATGGTGAGACGGCGGGTCTTTTGTATGTTATTGAACTAAATTAAATAATGCTTACTTCCGTAAATTCTCCCATGCACTCGCAAATTACGTATATATCTCATTCAGCCATAAACGTAATTTAAACTGTTGCGGGAACCCAACCGTATGCGTAGTTGTTCGATTTCGGCGTGCAGACGTACTTCGCCGCGTTTATGAGAACACGCTGAACCTCTTTGTTGTGGTAGGTCGGAACGGATTCGTGACCCGGTCGGAAGTAGAATATCTTTCCGCGGCCTCTCTTGTAGGTGCATCCGCTGCGGAACACTTCACCGCCGGAGAACCAGCTGATGAACACAAGCTCGTCGGGCGCGGGAACTCTGAAGTGCTCTCCGTAGGTCTCCTCGTGCTCGAGAACTATCTTTTCGCCGATTCCCTCAGTGACGGGATGACCCTGCTCTATTACCCAGAGAATCTCCTTGTCGCCGGATTCACGCCACTTCAGATCGCACGACGGTGTGCCGCAGAGACGCTGGAACACCTTTGATGCGTGGCCGGAGTGAAGAACTACCATGCCCATTCCGTCGTAAACGTGGCGGCAGACTCTCTCAACCACATAGTCGGGTACATCGCCGTGTCTCATGTGACCCCACCAGAACAGCACGTCCGTGTCGTTCAGCACTTCTTCGGTGAGTCCGCATTCGGGGTCGTCGAGAGTCGCGGTTCTGACCTCATAGCCTGCTTCTTCCAAAAAACGCTTTATGCACATATGAATTCCGTCGGGGTATATAGCGCGAACTGCCTCGTCGGTTTTTTCGTGTGCAAATTCGTTCCACACTGTAATTTTCATTTTATTTCCTCCGTAAAGATTTGGGTTATCATATTTTAACATAATGAATCGCAAAAATCAATATAAAATCATGAATACTGCGCATTATGCAGTGAGTAATAGAATCCCTTTTTCGACATAAGCTCGTCGTGGTTTCCGCTTTCCACAACTCTTCCGTCGCGAAGAACGAAAATTATATCCGCGTTGCGAACGGTTGAGAGGCGGTGCGCGATGACGAACGAGGTTCTGCCCTTCATAAGAGAGTTCATGGCGTTCTGTATTCGCATCTCGGTCATACTGTCGACGTTGGAGGTCGCCTCGTCGAGTATCAGCACCGGTGAAGACGAAATCATCGCGCGCGCTATCGTGATAAGCTGCTTCTGTCCTTTTGAAATATTGACGCCGTCGTCGGTCAGCTGAGTGTCGTAGCCATCGGGAAGCCCCTTGATGAACGAGTGAATTCCCGCCGCCTTAGCCGCCCTCTCAATATCCTCGCGTGAGACCTCTCTGTCCGCGCCGTATGCTATGTTCTCGGCAATCGTTCCGCTGAAAAGCCACGTGTCCTGAAGCACCATCGTGTATGAGCGGCGCACCGATTTTCTCGCGGAGTGGAGTATGTCCCTGTCCTCAAGCGTTATTGTTCCGGAGTCCGGGTCGTAGAATCGCATCAGCAGGTTGATTATCGTGGTTTTTCCCGCGCCGGTCGGGCCTACTATAGCCGCAGTTGTGCCGGGCTTTATGTTCATCATGAGGTCGAAAATCACCTGACGGTCGCTCTTATATCCGAAGTTGACATGGTCTATATCGACTTTTCCCTCGACGTACACCTTGCCCGATTCGGTCTTGTCCTTTGTGAAGACGGTGCAGCCCTCATCGTCCGGCGTCTCCTCAGCCTCGTCGAGAAGCCTGAACACTCTCTCAGCCGCAGCCGCCGCAGACTGGAGCTCGTTTATAATGTTGGCGGTTTCGTTGATCGGGCCGCTGAATTTACGCGAATACAGAACGTAAGACGACACGTTTCCTATCGTGATTCCTCCGCCGAGGTACATCAGCGAGCCGAAAACCGAGACGAGGGTGAGCGAAATGTTGTTGATAAAGTTGACTGTGGGGCCGACCATCGTGCCGTAGTAGTCCGCGTTGAAGTAAGCGTCGGCGGCAGTCTGGTTTTTCTTTGCAAATCTCGCTATCATCGACGGCTCCTCACTGTAGGCGCGAACGGTTTTCTGTCCACTGAGGCACTCCTCGGCATAACCGTTGAGCTCACCGAGCTTTCCGCTTCTCGCACGGAACAGAGGACGGAATTTGTTTGCCATTTTGCTCGTCGTCACAATCGAAAGCGGGACTGTAAACGCGAACACTATGCACAGCTTCGGCGAAATAGTCAGCATCATAACAAGAGAGCCAATGAAAAGCGTAATAGCGGAAACAAGAGTTCCTACGCTCATGTTGAGTGACTGACCTATCGTATCAACATCGTTTGTGACACGAGAAAGTACGTCTCCGGTTGAGGTACGGTTGTAAAACCACATCGGAAGACGATTGATTTTAATATCGATATCGCTGCGAAGCTTCTTCGTAACCCTTTGGGTAACAATCGCCATGATAAG
>JBJFHS010000117.1:0-15974 GCA_051893885.1 Eubacteriales bacterium | reverse complement strand
GAAAAAGGAAATCGACTCCGCAAAGCTCACATCTGACGACGAGGAAGAAAAGCTGCTGAGACTGCGAACCAAGCTGAAATCAGCCGAAAAAGTTTCGAAATATTCAAGCGTCGTCACAAAAGCCCTCGCATTCAGTGAAAAGGGAGCGACTGCATCATATCTTCTAGAGAGAGCTGAGGCAGCGCTGTCACAGCTTTCCGAAACCGTCGAAGGCGCGGATGAAATGGCACAAAAGCTCGCAAACTACCGTTATGAGATAATCGACATAGCGGAGAGAGTGAGGGACGCCGTCGACAGCGAGGATATGTCAAACCCGGCAGAAAAGCTGACTCAGGTCGAATCAAGGCTGTCTCTTATCGAGCGGCTTGAGAAAAAGTACGGTTCGACAATTGCCGAAATCAAAATCAAACGCGATGAGCTCGCAGCCCAGATAAAGGACCTCGAAGAAGGTGACGAGCGGCTTGAAGAGCTTGAGAACGAAGCGGAAAAGGCAAAAAAGGACGCATCAGCTGCCGCCGCTGAAATAAGCGCAAAGAGAAGTGAGGCTGCGAAAAAGCTCTCGGAGGAGATAGTTGAATCACTTCGGTTTCTCGATATGCCAAAGGTGCGCTTCCGCATATCCGTAACTCCGGTGCGTGAAGTGTCCGGTGAGTTTTCATTCAAGCCCGACGGATACGACGACGTGGATTTTCTCATTTCGGTAAACACCGGAGAAGAGCTGCAATCTCTCGGAAAGGTTTCGTCAGGCGGAGAGCTTTCGAGAATCACACTCGCATTAAAAACCGCGATTGCCGAAAAAAATGACTCAGGCACACTGGTTTTCGACGAAATAGACGCGGGTGTATCCGGGGGAACATCGGAAAAAATCGGCATAATGCTCGATAAGCTCGCTCAGAATTCACAGGTGCTGTCGGTAACTCACTCTCCGCAGATAGCTTCAATCGCGTCACAGCATCTGCTCATAGAGAAAAACGAAGCTGACGGAAGAACCGAAAGCTCCGTCCGCGAAATAAACGGAGACGACAGAGTAAACGAAATCGCGAGAATAATCGGCGGAATTTCAGTCACGGAAAAACAGCTCGCCGCTGCCCGTGAAATGCTTGCCAAACACAGAAACAAATAAAAAAATTAATTATTGGAGATAAACAAATGACAATTTTTGACGAACTCAAAGCGCGCGGACTTATTGCGCAGGTTACAAATGAAGAAGAAATTAAAAATCTCATAAATAACGGAAAGGCTACATTCTACATCGGATTTGACTGCACCGCGGACAGCCTCACCGCTGGCCACTTTATGGCGCTTACACTTATGAAACGCCTTCAGATGGCAGGCAACCGACCCATCGCACTCATCGGCGGCGGTACAACAATGATAGGCGACCCCTCCGGCAGAACCGATATGAGAAAAATGCTCACAAAAGAGGATATCGACCACAACGCCGAGTGCTTCAAAAGACAGATGGAGCGCTTCATCGACTTCTCTGACGGCAAGGCTATGATGATAAACAACGCTGACTGGCTCCTCAACCTCAATTACATCGAGCTTCTCAGAGACGTCGGCGCCTGCTTCTCGGTAAACAATATGCTCCGCGCCGAGTGCTATAAGCAGAGAATGGAAAAAGGTCTGTCGTTCCTCGAATTCAACTACATGATCATGCAGTCCTACGATTTCTACTACCTGTTTAAAAATTACGACTGCAACCTCCAGTTCGGCGGCGATGACCAGTGGTCAAATATGCTCGGCGGCACGGAGCTCATCAGACGCAAGCTCGGTAAGGACGCAAACGCCATGACAATAACCCTCCTCACCGACTCGCAGGGAAAGAAAATGGGCAAAACCGCAGGAAATGCCGTATGGCTTGACCCGAACAAGACCTCGCCTTTCGACTTCTATCAGTACTGGAGAAACGTAGCCGACGCCGACGTCCTCAAGTGCATCCGTATGCTCACATTCCTCCCGCTCGAGCAGATTGACGAAATGGACAGCTGGGAGGGAAGTCAGCTCAACACCGCAAAGGAAATTCTCGCTTATGAGCTGACAAAACTCGTTCACGGCGAAGAAGAGGCGGAAAAGGCTAAAAATGCGGCAAAGGCTCTGTTCGCTCAGGGCGGAGTCAGCACCGAAAATATGCCCACCACAACTCTCTCCGACGCGGATTTCACCGACGGAAAAATCACTCTCATCGACATGATGATCAAGTCCGGTCTGTGCGCGTCAAAGAGCGAGGCAAGACGCCTTATTCAGCAGGGCGGTGTGTTCGTTGGCGACAATAAGGTTACCTCTGTGGACTGCACCATCGACTCCGCAGAAATCACCTCCGACGGACTTATCGTGAAAAAGGGCAAGAAAACCTTCCACAAGTTCGTGAAATAATTCAGGTAAATGAGTAAATATAAATATATCCTGTTCGACGCGGACAACACGCTGTTTGATTTTTCGCTCGCTGAGCACAATTCATTTCAGGCAGCCTGTTCCGCGACGGATACGGAATTCACCGAGCAGCTTTACCGGGCTTATTCCGCGATAAACGACAGCCTTTGGAAACGTCTCGAGAAAAAAGAAGTCACTGTCGACTTTATCAAGACCGAGAGATTCCGACGTTTGCTTACGGAGTACCTCGGATATCCTGACAGCGCGGAAACCCTGGCAAAAGCCGAATTCTGGCGCGAAAACTATATGTCAAACCTCGGCAGACAGTCGTGCCTTATTGACGGTGCGGAGGAAATATGCGCCGTACTTTCGGGTGAATACCGGCTGTACATCGTCACAAACGGAATCAGCCGGATACAGCGGAGCCGTTTTACGCCGTCGAAGGTATATAAATATATCACAGAGCTGTTCATTTCCGAGGAAATCGGAGCGGCAAAACCGGCAAGAGAGTATTTTGATTTCGTGATCGACAGAATCGGCGACGCGGATCGGACAAAATACCTCGTTGTCGGCGACTCACTAACCTCGGACTGCGACGGCGCGATTGCTTCGGGATTGGATATCTGCTTTTACAACCCGAAAAATCTCCCGTCAAACGGAAGACAGCTCACATATAATATAACTAAGCTGTCGGAGCTTAACGATATATTATTATGAGGCAGAAAAATGACAGAAAATTACTCTACACTCATAAAATCAATTGAAGAATACAACAAAAAGAACAATAGCGCTGTCGAAATTAAATATAATGAAGCAATGAGCCGTCATACAACTTTCCGTATTGGCGGCAATGCTGATTTATACCTCATTCCGCATACAGTCGACGCACTTGTAAGTCTCTGCGCCATGCTGAAAGAGACGGATGGCAGGCGGTATTTCCTCGGAAACGGAAGCAACGTGCTGTTTGACGATAACTGCTATCGTGGCGCGGTGGTTTCGCTTTCGGAGCTGAACCGGATCACAGCGGACGGTAATGTGCTGACGGCTCAGGCGGGTGCGTCTCTGAATCTGCTGTGCAAAACCGCGCGTGACCATTCGCTGACAGGTCTTGAATTCGCATACGGCATCCCGGGAAGTGTAGGCGGTGCGGTTTTCATGAACGCGGGGGCATACGGCGGCGAAATTTCCTCAGTCATAAAGGAAAGCACCTACCTCTCACCCGATGACATGACTCTTCACACCATCGGCGCGGCTGAACACAGCTACGGATACCGCGACAGTATGTACAGGCACAATAACTTCATTATTCTGTCGGCATCGTTCGGGCTTCAAACCGGGAATTCCGATGAAATCAGCGCACAGATGACCGACTATATGAACCGCCGGGTCGAAAAGCAGCCGCTTGAATATCCCAGCGCGGGAAGTGTCTTCAAGCGTTATCCGGGTCGATTCACAGGGCAGATGATAGACGAATGCGGACTCAAAGGCTATTCGATCGGCGGGGCTCAGGTATCGGAAAAGCACGCCGGATTCATTATAAATAAAGGTAATGCATCGTGTGCGGACGTCCTAGCCCTGATCGAACACATACAAAACGAGGTTTACAAAAAATTCGGATGCCGCATCGAATGTGAAGTAATATACGTGAGGTAATGGAATCATTCTCTAAAAATGTCAAAAATCAGCTTTCTTCGGTTGAAATAAAGAAAAAATGCTGTAAATTTACTGCCGCCGCAATGCAGGAGCTTAAAAATTGCACAGAGGCGGAAATCAGCTCTCTCATAAACGATATTTTTGCCAAATGCAGGTGCGATACCTGTCAGGCGGTTTTTGTGCGGGAGCTGTTTATTCTGTTCGGCTCAGTAACCGATCCTCAGAAGCAGTATCACCTTGATTTCTCGTTTAAAACAGAGGCGGAGCGCGACGCGTCTTTTGCTATTATTTCTTCACTTGGATTTGACTTTCGTAAAACTGTGCGGCGCGGCAGATTTGTGATGTATCTGAAAGAAAGCTCGGCTATCGAGGATTTTCTCGTTTTTGTCGGAGCTCAGAACGCCGCGTTTGACGTGATGAACTCAAAGATTGTCCATGAATTCCGTAATTCCGTAAACAGGCAGGTAAACTGCGACACCGCGAACATTGAAAAACAGCTTGCATCGGTAAAAAAGTACACCGAAGCGATAAAATCATTGAATGAATCCGGAAAAATAGATGCCTTGCCGAAGGAACTTCGAGAAACCGCACAGCTGAGAATCGAAAACGAGCAGCTATCTCTTGCCGACCTCGGAAAACTTCTGAATCCGCCGGTAACAAAATCTGGAGTGCGGCACAGGCTTGAAAAAATACTCGATTTCGCCCAGAACTGTGAATAAGGAGGAGTAAAAAATGTCGTTTGTCCATCTGCATCTTCACAGTGAATACAGCCTTCTCGACGGTGCGTGCAGAATCCGGGATATCCCGAAAGCCGCAAAGCTCGCCGGACACAACGCTGTTGCCCTCACCGACCACGGGGTTATGTACGGCGCCGTCGCGTTCTACAAAGCCTGCAAAGCCGAGGGGATCAAGCCGATTATCGGGTGTGAGGTGTATGTCGCAAGGCGTAGTATGTATGACCGTGAAAAGGAATACGACGCCGGAAGCTCGCACCTCATTCTTTTAGTCAAAAATCAGACCGGTTGGAATAACCTGATTTACCTCGTCTCAAAGGGATTTACGGACGGATTTTATTCAAAACCGCGAATAGACACCGAGCTTCTCGAAAAGCATACCGAGGGGCTTGTTTGTCTGTCCGCCTGCCTTGCCGGATATATCCCGCGCTGCATCGTCGCAGGTGAATATCAGAAAGCCGAGGACTACGCACTCAGGCTTGACAGAGCGTTCGGCAGGGGAAACTTCTACCTCGAGCTTCAGGACCACGGTCTGCGTGACGACAGAATTGTGTGCGAAGGCATAAAAAATCTGTCTGAGAAAACCGGAATCCCGATGGCGGCGACAAACGATGTTCACTATTTAAAAAAATCGGACGCTGAGACACAGGCGATACTGATGTGCATTCAGACGAACAACGTCATAACCGAAGGAAAGCCTATCGGGTTTGAAACAGACGAGTTCTACTATAAAAACACCCCGGAGATGGAGCGCCTGTTCTCCGGATATCGTGACGCCATCGAAAACACGCAGAAAATCGCGGATATGTGTTCTTTCGATTTTGAATTCGGAAAAATCAAGCTGCCGCGCTACAAGCCTGAGACCGGTGAAAGTCCGGATATATATCTGAAAAATCTCGCTTATCGTGGGCTTGAGGAAAGAGTGGCGAGCGGTCACATCGTTTTCAGCGAAAAATATCCGCGCGAAATGTACGAAGAGCGGATCGAATACGAGCTCGGCGTGATAACTCAGATGGGGTACAGCGAATATTACCTCATCGTGTGGGATTTCATTCACCACGCAAAGGGCAAAGATATCCCCGTCGGTCCTGGCAGAGGTTCGGGAGCCGGCTCAATCGTCGCATACCTCGTAGGAATTACCGATATCGACTCAATCAGGTTTGATCTGCTGTTTGAGCGGTTTTTAAATCCCGAGCGAGTGAGTATGCCTGACTTCGACACCGATTTCTGCTACGACCGCCGCGACGAGGTAATCGCATATGTCCGTGAAAAATACGGAGAGGATCACGTCGCGCAGATTGTGACATTCGGTACTCTCGCGGCAAGAGCGGCTGTGAGAGATGTCGGACGGGCCCTCGGAATGCCGTACAACGACGTGGATGTAGTCGCCAAAAAGATACCTCAGGAACTCCACATGACTCTTGAGAAAGCACTGCAGAACCCCGAGCTCAAGGAAATGTACGACGATGACCCGCAGGTAAAGCAGCTAATCGACACATCTCTCGCAATCGAGGGAATGCCGCGTCACGCCTCAACCCACGCCGCCGGAGTTGTCATCACCGAGGATGAAGTGACGTCATACGTGCCTGTATCAGTCAACAACGGGGTCGTGGTCACTCAGTTTGATATGGACACCATCGCTGAGCTGGGTCTTCTGAAATTCGACTTTCTCGCGCTGAGATACCTCACAATAATCAAAAACGCCGAGGATCAGATACGCGAGAGCAATCCTGATTTCGATATCACAAAGGTTGACATAACCGACTCAGCGACTTATGACACAATCTGCGCGGGCAAGTGCGACGGAGTGTTCCAGCTTGAATCCGGCGGAATGAGGCAGATGCTGACCCAGCTGAAGCCGCGAACACTTGAGGATATCATCGCCGCGATAGCCCTTTATCGTCCCGGACCGATGGATTCAATCCCCAAATATATCGAAGCGCGTCACGACAAATCGAAAATCCACTACTGCACACCGCTTCTCGCCCCGATTTTAGACGTAACCTACGGCTGCATCGTCTATCAGGAACAGGTAATGCAGATTTTCCGCGAAATCGCCGGATATTCGTTCGGTCACGCGGATGTGGTGCGACGGGCTATATCAAAGAAAAAACAGGGCGTGCTCGACGGGGAGAGACAGGCTTTCATCGACGGCGCGGTCTCAAAAGGCATTTCCGAAGACGATGCGGTGAAGCTGTTCGACGATATCGTATCCTTCGCGAATTACGCATTCAACAAGAGCCACGCCGCTGCATATGCAGTTCTTTCGTTCAGAACGGCTTACCTGAAAACACACCACCCACTTGAATACGAAAGTGCGCTCCTGACCTCGGTTCTGTCGTCTACCGATAAGCTCTCGGAATATATCGCCGACTGCACAAAACAGGGAATAAAAATCCTCCCGCCAGATATCAACAAAAGCAGAGGCTCGTTCCATGTGGAAAACGGCGCGATACGCTTCGGTCTGACAGCTTTAAAAAATGTCGGCGGAGGACTTGTGAAGCAGATTATCGACGAAAGAGAAAACGGCGGTGAGTTCGAGAGTATTGAGGATTTCGTCGAGAGAAGTGCGAAAACTGATCTCAACAAACGCGCGCTCGAGATGTTCATCAAATCCGGAGCGCTTGACTCACTCAGAGTTGAGAGAAGCCGTCTTTTGGCGGTATACGAAACTCTCCTTGACAAACGCGGAATATTGAACGACGACGCACTCGACAATCAGATAGGTATGTTTGACAGCCTATCGAAAGCAGAAATGCCTAAGCGCGCGAAAATCGAATTTCCGAACGTAAAGGAATTTTCAGCGAGGGACAAGCTGATGCTGGAAAAAGAGAGCTGCGGACTGTATCTCACGGGTCACGTGCTCGACGATTATAAAACGCATATATCCCAGCTCAAAACCGACAAAATTGCGGATATCAGAGCGTCTTTTGAAATCGAATTCTCCGACGACAGCGAGGAAGAAGGCGACATTGACCTCAGAAACGGCGATGGTGTGAGCAGATACACCGACAAATCGCGGGTTCTGATAATCGGATGTATCACAAAGCGAACCACAAAATCCACAAAGAACGGCGAGCAGATGGCGTTTGTCACTTTAGAGGACTACACTTCCTCAATTGAAATGCTCGTTTTTCCGAAAACTCTGCAAAAATACGGACACCTGCTGATTTACGACGCAGCGGTTGCGGTTGTCGGAACAATCAGCGCACGAGAGGATGAGGAGGTCAAAATACTGTGTGACAGAATGATACCGCTCACCTCCGACAGCGATTACGAAAACAGCTCTGCCGCTCTGCCGGTCATTTCCGCAGAATACAAGGCACCGGAGCGCTCAAATGAGTCAGAAGCCGAAAAGCAGCCTCCGAAAGCAGCGCCTCAGACTCAGAGTTTGAGCAAAATTTACATCAGAGTTGAGAGCGAGGACAGTGCTGTTTTCCGCCGCGTTTCAGCTTTCTGTGATATCTTTACGGGACAGACGCCGGTAATATTTTATTCCTCCGTAAAAAAGGAATACCTTAAGACGCAGAAATTCATCTCCGCGACGGATTTTGTCGTAAATGAGCTGAAGCTGCTGCTAGGGGAAGAAAATTTTGTCATCAGATGAATATTTGCAACAATTATTAATAAATAATCAGAAGAAAACGAATTAATGTTAATATGAAATTCAAAATTATGGAGTATAATACAGGAAGTTATTCTAAGTGAAAGGTAAAAATGTATGGGTCAGAACGATAATGCACGCGTGAGCTGGGGTCGTGAAGTGCTCCGTGTGCTCAGTATTATCGGAAGGGTACTGTTCAAAATATTTTCATATTTAATGAACATACTTCTGACAGTGCTTCTTATAGGTCTTATCACAGGCGTTATAGTGGCAACTGTTTTCGCGATATATATCAATAATTATCTCGACCTTGAGATAGACCCTTCGACTATCGTAACAGTCAATCAGGACTCTGCGACGAGGATTTACTACGTTGACTACGAAACCGCTGAGGACAGGGAAAACCGTATAGGAACTGCGGTGGAGCTTGAAGACCAGCGTCTTTCGGCAGAAGACAACAAAATCGCGGTGTCATACAGTCAGCTTCCGGAAAACCTGATTAACGCTTTTATATCTGTCGAGGACAAGCGTTTCCGCGAACATAACGGAGTCGACTGGATTACGACGAGCCAGTCCGTCTTCAAATTCATATTCGGCGGATCGGGCGGCGGCTCCACCATCACCCAGCAGCTGATAAAAAACGTCACCGGCGAAGATGATGTCACAATACAGCGTAAGGTTGAAGAAATTTTCCGCGCGCTGAACCTCGAGAAGGAAAAGAGCAAAAATGAAATTCTCGAGGCATACATGAACATAATCTACCTCGGAAAGGGTCAGACAGGAGTTCAGCAGGCGGCAAACTATTATTTCGGCAAGGACGTTTCAGAGTTGTCCCTTGTGGAATGCGCGTCAATTGCGTCTATAGTGAAAAACCCGTCGCAGTATAACCCCGAATCCCACGAGGAAGACTACTATGTCTACGATGCAAATGGCGAGCACGTCCTTGATGAAGACGGAAATCCGCTGAAACGCCGCGGAAACGCCTCGAGAAGGAACACTGTTCTTCAGTTAATGTATGAGGAAGGCTATATAACCGAGGCGGAATGCATCGAAGCTCAGAACACGCCGCTTGTACTCGCTGTACATGACGACGAGGAGGAATCACTCGGGGACGGCATGACTCTCTACAGCTGGTACACAGAAGCTGTGATAACTGATGTCGCCGAGGCATTCATGGAAAAGTACAATGTCGAGTACAAAACGGCGATAAACATGGTATATTACAGCGGATATAAGATCTACACCCCGATGGACCCTGAAGTACAGAGCGTGCTTGAGGAAATTTATACCAATGACACCGAATATTTCCCGTCGACCGGATGGGGACTTCAGCCTCAGTCAGCGTGCGTTGTCACCGACCCGTCTACAAATGACGTACTCGGAGTCGTGGGCGGACGCGGACAGAAAACGATAAACCGAGGAACTGACAGAGCCACTGTAGCGGTGCGGCCTCCGGGATCGTCAATCAAACCGCTTTCCGTCTATGCTCCGGCTCTTGACGAGGGAATTATAACCTACGGTTCAATAGTCGACGACACACCTGTAATGTTCAACAAATATCTGGTCGCGGAGGCTACAGAGTATTCGGCGGCTGTCTACAGCTATGACCCATATCCGCAGAACCTACCGATAGTGTACAGAGGTCTGACCACAATCAACAGCGCGGTCACACGTTCGGTAAACACTGTCGCGATGAAAGTGCTGCAGATGCTCACAATTGATAAATCCTTCGACTTCATGAAGAATAAGCTCGGATTTGACAGCCTGATTGAGTATGCGGAAAAATCAAACGGTGAGGGCATCACAGATAAAGGTCTCGCCGCACTCGCTCTCGGTCAGCCAAACTACGGTGTAACACTTCTTGAAATGACCGCTGCATATGAGATTTTCCCGAATCACGGAGTTTACAACGATCCCAAGCTCTTCATAAGGATCGAGGATTCCGAGGGCAACGTCGTAATAGACAACTCCGAAGCGGAGACAAACATCGTAATCAAGGACGAAACCGCCTCGATTATGACCATAATGCTGCAAAAGGTTATGAACGAAGGTACCGGTACAGGCTGTACTCTGAGGCACACCGTAAATGTAGCGGGTAAAACAGGTACTACAAGCGCCGACTTCGACAGATATTTTGTAGGTTATACACCATACTACGTCTGCGGTGTCTGGACCGGATATGATATGAACCAGTCTCTCAGCGCATTCGGCGAAAACCCGTCTCTGCAGGTGTGGGATATCGTCATGACAAAGCTCCATCAGAAGTATATTGACGAAGCCAACAACGGCGGAGAACCGCTCAAAACCTTTGAGGTAGCCCCCGGGGTTATCGAAGTTACCTACTGCAAGGACTCCGGTAAGCTCTGCACAGACGCCTGTGACCTCGATGTGCGCGGCTGGAGAAGGGAAACCGGCTATTTCACACGCGAAACCGCCCCGACAGAATACTGCGACACCCATGTTATAGTACAGCAGGATACAACAACGGGACGTATAGCAAGCCCCAACTGCAATCCCGCAGACTGCAGAGACATCGCACTCATCAGAGTTGAGAACCGCAGCTTCCCGATTGAAATCTACGTTGAAGACGCTCAGTATGTCTACCGCGAGATGCCGGCAAGCGTAAAACCGGGAGGATGGTGGGGAGTGCCGTTCTTTGTGAATATGCTCGCTCCGGGTGAATACTGCGGCTCAAGCTATGCGGATTCTCCGGTCAATGCATATTGCTATGATCACTGCGATTTCAGACCGTGGGGAGGAAACCCACCTGCCGTTGACAGCGGATATTCACCCGGTGATACTGAATCGGAGGACAAGGATAAAACCGAAATCCCGGATGACGACACAAATCCCGTTGATGATGAAACGTCAGAAGATTATGTTCCGCCCGAACTTGAATTTGAAGATGAGACAACCGAGGACGACTTCTACACCGACGACTTCTATTTCTGGGACGGCTGGTTTGACCCATAATAATTCAAAGTAATAAAAACAAAAGTCACCTCATATTATCTGATGGGGTGATTTTTTGTTCAAACGAATCAAGCGAGAAATAGATTTTATCGGCGATAATATTCCTGTCATAATTCTCGGTGTATTCATATGCTGTATCGGCGGAATTTTCCTTTGGGTCAGCGGAGACTCAAATTGGTATTACGCAAAATCAATGCATATGGATGGTGTAATGCCGCTTGAGATAGTATTTGTAATCTGGCTGCTGATTTACGCTCTGAGCGGATTTGTCCTTGCGATGTCTTGCCTTGCAGACAGAGTATGCTGCAGCGGAAGATTTCTCGGACTGCGCTGTGCGTTCATCGGCGGATTCGGTTACCTGATGATGCTTCTCTGGTATGTTCTGCTGTTCTGCACGCGGCTGGCATTTTTTGGAATTATTCTGCTTATACTGTCGATTATTGCGTTCGGAATTATTTTTGTAGTTATAAGAAGAACATTTTTGTTGCTGAATCTGGCAATTATCCTTATCGAGATTGTACAGATATACTTTCTATGTTTCAGTTTTTTACTTTATTTGTTAATTTAGTATAAAAAGTCGATGAAATGGTATTGACAATTATAATTTACTGTTGTATAATTAGTTCGGTCTTAATAAATATATTTTGGAGGTTCAAAATGAAAAAGATCAGAGTTGCAGCTCTTGCACTTGCAGTAATCATGCTCACATTGTGTATGGCTGCCTGCAGCGGCGCTGAAAAAGTCAGTGTCAACTGCAAAATTTCTATCATCCTCAATGATGAGGTAATGCTTGACGGATACGAATACACAGTTCAGGGAACAACGGAAAATCCTCCGACAATTCTTCAGGCAGTACGTGAAGCCTGCCAGACGGTTGAAATTCCCTGCGAAGTTGATGATGCAGGTCTCAGCGTCGTTTCCTTTACATTTGACGGTGTGACATATGCAAGCGGCAGCGACGGCGAAAACATCTACAGCTGGTATTATACCGTTAACGGCGTAGAGCCCGAAGCAGGTTCCGGAAGAGCCGGCAACAGAGCAATCGAGGAAGGACAGACAATTTGCTATACTTATAATGCAACACCTATCAATCCTCAGGAATTCTCAAGCGGCGAAGAATAAGATATAAAAATTTCCGCGGCGGCAGTGCAGAAAAAGTGCTGATGCTGCGGATTTTTTTGTTTTCAGCCTGTATATACTTGACATTGAGATTGACGTTAGTGTATAATGACGTAACGTGTAGTTATAATACTCACAGGAAAGGAAAATAAAATGCAGAATAAATTCAATCAAATACCCGATTCATATGATACAGAGCTCGGAATGTCGTGGCCCAGATACCGAATTCTTCCTGTTCTCTCCAAACCTGCCGATGTACTTGACTCGGTAAAAATCGCGGAACTCGACTTTGCCGAAAGACTTATGTTCACCTGCCTTCAGGGAATCGTCAACCGCGAAAAGCCGAGAATTTTTCTTGTTCCGGAGAGAGCAGGGGAGGGAAATACTGCATGGCCCGATCTTCTCGGATTAAACCTGAAAACCTTCGACGGAGACGAAAAATTTGATCTGCTCCGCAAGTATATAAGCTCCGTAAATGGAGTGATTTTATATTCCTGCGACAAATCCAAGCATTACGCAAACCTCGCAACAACTCTCGCCGGAATTACTGATTCACTCCCCGTTGACGCCGCACTGTACGAAAAGCTCAAGAACAACGGCATCAGCCTGAGCGTTACTGAGGATATCACGGAGTTTGAGTTCACGGACGCTATCGGAATTTATACATATATGTATGAAAATCTGTGGAAATACTGCACACACCGCCTTATCGTGAGCGCGTCTCCCACAAATCCCTATTACGTCAGAGATATGGCTGTCTGCACTCGCGCCGCTGTCGTATGGACCGAGAACCGAAAGGAAGAAGAAAAGAATGTGTACAAACTCTTCCTCGCGGATATGAAAGCCGGAGAAGCTGCTGCCACAGGCTGGTATACGGAGGAACGTTCGGGAATAGGTGCCGCCGCAGAATTCGGTTTATCCACAATCCCGTCTGACTTCTATGAAAACTCCACAGTTTACGCCGGAACTCCGCACGAGATAAAGATTCCGAAAATTCCGCCGATGCCCGCACTCGAGAACAAAGTTTACGCCGCAATTTACCTCAGCGATGGAGACAACGTTCAGTACAATCAGCACGCTATGCTCAACCTGTGGAGAAACCCCGACCGCGGATCCATTCCGATAAACTGGACTGTCAGCCCCGTGCTCACTGATTTTGGCCCCGGGCTTATGAATTACTACTACGAAACCGCAACAGAAGGCGACTGCTTTGTCTCCGGTCCTTCAGGCGCGGGATATTCGCTTATAGTCGACAGACACAATAAAAAAGTCAATCTCACAGATAAGTCTCTTGCCGAAAAATATGTCACACTGACCGACAGATATCTCGAAAAATCCGGAATTCACTCCATTACAATCTGGGATGAAGCCACTGATATGCACGCCGACGTCTATTCCGAAAAATGCCGCTCTCTCTATGGCGCCACACTTGTCGACTGGCGTATGCTCCCCAACCCGCTTCCGGTAATCGATAGAGAAAACATAGCTTTCATTCCAAACGACCCGGGCTACACCAACAATATCGAACCCATTTATGAAACTTTCGCAAAGAAAATCGCAAAGTGGGATAAAAAATCGCCCCTCTTCCTCTCCGCACAAGGGGTTTCATGGAATATGACCCCCGCCAACGTAAAATCGCTTGTTGAACAGCTGAATAAGCTCGTACCGGGCGCAATCGAAATTGTCAGAGCAGACCACTTCTTCGCACTTTACAATAAGGCTACAAACAGAGCGTACAACCTCTGCCTCGAAGGCGGATGCAGTGTGTCCGAATCCTGCTGCGGTACGGTCGTCGACCTCGGTAAGGCAGCTGAAATCTCAAGAATCCGTGTAAGAGGAAGCGGCAAAATCGAAATTTCAACTTCCAAAGACGGTGAGAACTATACCACGCTTTATGAATCCGAAACCGACTGCGCCGGAGTTGACATTGACATTCCCAGAACAGAAGCGCAGTTTGTAAAATTCAGCGCCGGAATCACATCCCCCGAAATTTTCGGAAGATACGCAGAATAATTGTAAGAAAACGTGAAAAAAACAGGGTGAAAAGCAACTGAAAGCCATCACCCTGTTATTTTTTTCATTCAGAGATAAATGTGAATTTTTCCCACGGTATGTCGACTGCGGATTTTTGGGTCAGAATATCGTCAACGTGCATAAGAAGCGGGTAGTCCGACAGTTCAGCTTCGCCTCTTTCAGCGCGCTTTCTGACGGCTCTGGCGACTCTTACAGCCACCACAAGCGACTCAAGTGTTACACCATTCAGTTCCGCTTTCGCCTCGTCTATGTCCATACCGCGCCCGAGAAGTATTCCCACAAGACGGGTTCTTCCGCCGTACACCGTAACGTACAGGTCTCCCGCGCCGACGCAGAGATTGTCAAGGGTGTCAGCCCCCTGCATTTTCAGAAGCTTCGACATTTCGCGTACACTCTGTCCGAAAACCGCCGCCTGAGAATTGAAGTGGAGCTCGCTGTCGATTCCGAAGTTTTTCTGGTTCACACCGATAGTCAGCGCGATCCCGAGTGCATATCCGTTTTTCAGTGCAACCGCACTCTCAATTCCGACTACATCTGTTGATAAGCTGATGTGATAGTAATCAGTCTGCATCACAGATTTTAAAAATTCAAGAGTTTTTATGTCGTCACCGCAGAACGCAACCTCGGTCTGATCGTGCGCAACAAGCTCATAGCTCGTGCATGGTCCACCAACAGCGTTGAGAGACAGCTTTTTTCCAATTTTTTCGAGTCTCTGAGCCCAAAGGGCAGGGTATGTCATTAGTGTTCCGTCGTCAGTGTCGTATAGACCCTTTGTTACAGTCAGAACGGGGATGTTTTCCGGAATTTTCGGCAGGACATACTCTCCGAACCAGTCCACACCGAAGCTGCTCACTCCGCCGATTATCATGTCCGCGCCGTCGATTGCACGCTCCATATCATCAATCTGGTAAAATTCCACTCCGTCGGGGAAGTCTCTGGTGAATTTCGGATGGCGGTTGGTCTTTTTGCACGTATCTATTATCTCACGGTCGAGGTGTGTGCCGACAAGTCTAACCTCGTTTCCGTTTTCCCGGGCCGGAAAAGCCAGAGCCGACCCCATCATGCCGGAGCCGATTATTGTTACAGTTGCCATTGTTTTTCTCCTTATGCCATAAAATTATCCTGATGAACCGAATGACAGCACATCAAAAAAGGCATCCCGCAAAAGAGACGCCTTTTCAAAACAAACTGTACTATGATTAGTTGAGCTCTGCGAAGTACTTGATTGTACGAACCATCTGGCTTGTGTAGGAGTTTTCGTTGTCGTACCAAGAAACAACCTGAACCTGATATGTGTCGTCGTCAATCTTTGTAACCATTGTCTGAGTAGCATCGAACAGTGAGCCGTATCTCATGCCGATAACGTCAGAAGAAACGATCTGCTCTTCGTTGTAGCCGAAGGAAGCGGAAGCCTGAGCCTTCATTGCAGCGTTGATGGAATCCTTTGTAACGTCTGTGCCCTTAACTACAGCAACGAGGATTGT
>JBJFHS010000116.1:0-16007 GCA_051893885.1 Eubacteriales bacterium | reverse complement strand
GCAGTCGAGGTCAAAATAAGAGCACGCCATCGACAGCGCCGTACCCCACTGACCCGCTCCGGTCTCGGTTGTGACGCCCTTCAGCCCCTGTTTTTTAGCGTAATAAGCCTGAGCTATTGCGGAATTGAGCTTATGGCTTCCGCTGGTGTTGTTTCCTTCAAATTTATAATAGATTTTCGCGGGTGTGCCCAATTTTTTCTCGAGGCAGTAAGCGCGAACGAGCGGAGACGGACGGTACATTTTATAGAAATCGCGGATCTCCTGCGGAATTTCTATATAAGCGTCGTCGTTATTCATTTCCTGTTTGACGAGATCGGCGCAGAAAACATGACCGAGCTCCTCCTCAGTAACGGGCTGATGTGTCGCGGGATTGAGAAGCGGTGCGGGTTTGTTTTTCATATCCGCTCTGACGTTATACCATTTATCCGGCATCTCGTTTTCATTCAGGTAAATTTTGTAAGGAATTTCGTAGTTTGACATAATTTTTTCTCCCTTAAATAAATTTTTGACTTTCGGAGGGAAAACAAAAAATCCCCTCCCGAAAATGCCGGGACAGGGACTTTAACAATCAATATATAAAATCTCTGCGGTGCCACCCTGCTTGACGCTGTACTGCATCCACGCTGTACTACGTCCACTTTACCGTGCTTGACACTTCACCACGAAATATTTCACTGTGAAGTTAAAAATACGGTTTCCTTTCTTAACGGAGGGAACTCCGTCTCACCTACTGACAGATTCAATCAAAAATCAGCGTTCGGCTCGCCCTCGGAAGTCCATTCGGATCAGCTTGACACACCGCGTTTCCATCTCCGGCGGCTTTCTATACTGCATACACTGTCGTACTTACTCTTCCTCAACGGTTTAGTATATTGTATATTTTTTTCCCACGTTTGTCAAGGGGAAAAGCAAAATTTTTCGATAATTTCCGCGTTTTAAAATTCATCACACGGATTCACCTCATTATTCTCAGCGAATTCAATACCGCAAGCATCATTACTCCGACGTCTCCGATGACCGCAATCCACATACTCGCTATTCCCATCGCGCCGAGATACATGAACACAGCCTTTACCACGAGAGAAAAAACTATATTTTCAATCACTATCCGCCGTGTTCTTCGCGCAATATCTATTCCCTCCGCCAGCTTTGAAACCTCGTCGGTCATAAGCACTATGTCGGATGCCTCAATCGCCGCGTCAGAGCCCACACCGCCCATCGCGATTCCGATATCCGCTGACGCGAGCACAGGTGAGTCGTTGATTCCGTCGCCCACAAATACCGTCGCGCCGTGAGAGCTTTTTTTGATTTCATCGAACTTCTCAAGCTTGCCGTCGGGGAGAAGCTCCGCAGTGTATCCGTCAAGTCCCAGCTCAGCCGATATCCGCTCAGCAGCCTCACGCCTGTCTCCGGTCAGCATGAATACCCTCTCGACTCCCCGTTTTTTCAGCGCGGCGATACCCTCTTTGCTGTCCGGCTTGAGAGTGTCGGTTACGCTCAGGCAGCCGAGGTATTTGCCGTCCACAGCGATGTACAGATTCGTTCCGCAGCCGTTTTTGCTCTCGGGCACATCTCCGCACTCCTCTTTTATCATGGCGTAGTTGCCCGCGCAGACCGTTTTTCCGTTGTAACTCGCCCTGATTCCGCGTCCGGGTATCTCGCTCACGTCAGATACGAGCGTTTTGTCGATGTGCCTGTTCTTCGCCGTGTACGCCTCCGTGACAGACAGAGCTATCGGGTGGTTCGACATCGATTCTGCAGCCGCCGCGAGTTCAAGAAGCGTTTCCTCGTCACATCCGACGGGGGATATCTCAGTCAGTGTGAATTTTCCGCGCGTGAGAGTGCCGGTTTTGTCAAATACAGCGGTGCCGACGTTTGAGAGAGCCTCGAGGTAGTTGCCTCCCTTGATCAGAATACCCGAACGGGACGCCCTGCCGAGTCCTCCGAAGAAGGTCAGCGGGACAGAAATTACCAGCGCGCAGGGGCATGATATTACCAGTGTAACAAGAGCGCGGTGCAGCCATTCTCCCCATGAGCCGTGGAAGAACAGCGGGGGTATTACTGCCACAAGCGCGGCTATTCCGACGACAGCGGGGGTATATCTGCGCGCGAATTTGGTGATGAACGACTCGGATTTCGACTTGTTTTCCGATGCGTTCTCAACGAGGTCCATTATTTTTTCGGCGGTGGAGTTTTCGGCGGTAGCGGAGGCTTTTACGTGAATCACGCCGTCGAGGTTGACCGAACCGGATAGTACGCTTACACCGGCTCTGACCGCAACCGGAACGGATTCACCCGTCAGCGAGGAATAGTCGAGTGAGCTTTCGCCGCTTTCGACAACTCCGTCAGTGGGGATTCTCTCTCCCGCCCTGACCACGAGGATATCCCCCGGAACGACTTCATACGGGTCAACCGGCACAATTTCTTCCCCTCTGAGCACGTGCGCTGTGTCGGGGCGGATATTCATAAGGTCTGATATTGAGTCTCTGGATTTGTCAACCGCAAGGTCGCTGAGCCACTCGCCTATCTGATACAGCAGCATTACCGCCACGGCTTCGGTGTATTCCCCGAGTGCAAAAGCTCCGAGACTCGAGACGGACATAAGGAAGCATTCGTCAAAGACCTCGCCACGGAAAATGTTTCGCACCGCTTTCCACACGATGTCGTAGCCGAGGACTATATAAGCGGCAGCCGAAATTATCAGCGTGACAAAGCCCGGTACTGCTCCGATGTGCGAGACAATCATAGCGGAAATAAACATCACAGCGCCGATTATCAGCCGGGGAACTATGTTTTTTTCCTCCTCTTCATTTTCGTTTTCCCCGTGGCAGCAGCATTTTGAGCAGCATTGGGAAGCACACTTTTCACTTTCATTCAAATCAAATTCTCTGGCTTTCATTTGTACACCCTTATTATGAAATTTTTATTTATTTGTTTGGTTATATTTTCAACTATTGAGCAATTATTCAACTTTATGCCATGGAATACAGCTTCATCGTTTGTCAATACAACAAAAGGAGAAGTCTTCTTTTTCCGTAAATCTGTATTCCATATCTCAGTCCTGTTAGTCTGAATTAAAGTTCACGCAGGTGGTCGAATCCGATATCTATGATGGTTTTAACGTGGTCGTCGGCGAGAGAATAGTAGACTATCTGTCCCTCACGGCGGAATTTTACCAGATTGGCGAGCCTAAGAGCCTTGAGCTGATGCGACACCGCTGATTTTGTTATTCCAAGCAAAGCCGCAAGGTCACAGACGCACATTTCATGGAGCTCGAGCGCGTGGAGCATCTGTACTCTTGTGCCGTCGCCGAACAGTTTAAAAAGCGATGCGAGGCTTATATATTCATCCTTGCCGGACAGCTTATCCGCCACTTCTTTCACGGTATCCTCGTGAATTATCTCGCACGAGCAGGATGCAATAACGCTGTTTTCTTCTGTCAAAAATATTCTCACTCCTTCGGTTTCATAATATAGTTGAGCAATCATTCAACTGTATTATATTACTTTCATATCTTTTTGTCAATAGTATTTCCAAAAGTTAATCCGATTTTCTGCCCGAATTTTGTCTTTTTTACGATTTATCTGACAATTTCTGTACTGTCTTGACTTTAATATAGTTATATGCTAAAATATATGGCGCAAATCAAACGGAGGTTTATATATTTATATGATTAACGGAAAAAGACTGCTTTCCATATTCCTTGCATCATTAATGCTCCTTGGCAGCGTCTCCTGTTCCAACGGTTCTTCGGACAAGGAAACTGCCGCCGGCAACACATCCTCTTCAGTCGAAACCGAAGCTGAAACCGAAGAAACAAAACTGTACCTCGACAATCTGCCCGACGATTTAAAATTCGACAGTCTCACAGTCAGATTCCTCGCTTCCGACAACACAACATCAATAGCGCTTCTTGAAACAGACGACGAAAGCGATATCGTAAACGAAGCTGTATGGCGCCGCAACCTTAAAATCGAAGAACGCCTCGGTCTCAAGGTTGAAATCGCAACCGGAGCCAAGACAGGTTATGGTGCGTTCAACTCCACTGTAAAAAATTCCGTGACAGCCGGCTCTGACGACTACGATATTTTAGCCGGACACACCCGTTTTAATATCAATCTCGCCGCTGAGGGTATTCTCAAAAACCTCAACAACGTCAACTACATCGACCTTGACCAGAGCTACTGGAGCAAATCGTACAACGACAGCATCAGCTACCACGACATTCACTACTGGGCAACCGGCGACCTCACACTGGAATATACAAAGTTCATTTATTGTATGTTTGTTAACTCTGTGATGTGGAACGACCACTACAGCGATATCAACATCTACGATATCGTAAAAGAAGGCAGCTGGACTCTCGATGCGCTCAATACATATGCCGCTGACTCCTATGTTGACGAAAACGGCAACGGCGAAGTCGACAACAACGACAGCTACGGCATTATCATGCAGCAGGGTCACGTGCTCAACGGTATGTTCTTTGCGTCCGGCGTTGAATACACAGACTATGACGACAACGGAAATCCCTACGTAATCCTCAACTCCGAGCACACAATCGACGTATTCAGCAAGCTTCACGACCTGTTCTACAACACAAGCTACGGACGTATGCTCGGCAACTCCGACTTTGACACGCTTTCAGTCGATATGTTCACCGCGCGCCGTCTCCTCTTCTGCCCCAACAACTTCGTATTTGCCGAAAATGAAAAAGTCCGCAACATGGACGACGACTTCTACATCATCCCCATGCCTAAGTTCGACGAAAATCAGGAAAACTACCGTTCGGGTCAGTACGACGGTGTGCCGATTTACGGTATCATTATCACCGCAAACGAAGCTAACATGGATGCGTTCGGCGCAGTTCTCGAGGCAATGTGCTCTATGAGCGGCACGATGGTTCTTCCCACCTACTACGACAAGGCGCTCAAGAACAAGTACTCCCGCGACGCTGAGACAGCTGTAATGATCGACCTCGTTCACGACTCCGTTGACTCCGACTTCTCCTTCGCATGGGGCGATTCAGTCGGATCCATCTACAACATTTTCTACGACAACATAGCCGGAGACCAGATCGCCTCCAAGCTCAAGAGCTACGACAAGCTGTGGGTCAGAAGCATGGAAAAGCTCCTCAAACAGCTCGACGAGCACGCAGTCAACTGATAAAGCTCTGATTTACACAGAATAAAATATCGCCGGAAGCAGAAAAAGCTCTGTTCCCGGCTTTATTTTTTGTCCGCACAGGCATATTCGCGCGGAGAGACCCCGAAATGCTTTTTGAACACCTTTGAAAAATACAGCGGGTCGGAGTATCCCGAAGCCTCAGCCGCCTGCGCAATCGAATAACGGCCTTCCCGTATAAGATTGACGGCGCACTGCATCCTCAGCTCGGTTATGTATTTGTTCAGACCTATTCGCATCGTCCTGCGGAATTTTTCGCTGAGATATTTCGGATTGTACCCAAACCGGCACGCTACGGATGAAAGCGAAAGCTCACATTCGGTGTAATGCTCATCGACATACCGCTTTATCTCCTCCATTGTGTCTCCCTTCTGCACGGCGCTCATCTTCTCTGCGCTGTCTGCGGCGATATATGAAAGCGTGTAATAGAAAACCGCCTGTGAGACAAGGTCGCTGTTGTATTTCTCCGCCCTCTCAATTGACTCGAGCCAGAACGGAATCAAAGCCGAATATCCGCGCAGCACGGGTGTGCCTGAGTCAAGCCTGAGCCGTTTTATAAGCGGATGTACCCTCGAGCCGATAAAAGTGATATATATGAATTTGAGTCCTCCGCGGTTGCATAGCAGATACTCCTTTGCGGACATGACAAAAAATATATCTCCCTCGCCGACTTCATAGTTTTTGGCGAAAAATGTCAGTTCTCCTTCTCCGCCGGTGACAAGAGCGAGCATAAACGACGACTGGTAAATGCGGTTCTTCTCCGCCCAGTTTTTTTCGTAGACGAAATTCAGCGTGGTGATATCGCACTCAACCTCAGATGACGGCATGAACTTGCATATATTTTTGCTCTCAGGCATATTTTTTTACTCCGAAGTGCGTTTTGATTAAATATATCACCCGCAGGAAAATATGTCAAGCGCAAATCCGGATTTTTTACATCTATTTATGGAATTATTCCATTTTTGTCTGTCACAATGTGTGTTAAAATTAAGTCAGGAAAAAACAATTCTGCAAAAAAGGAGAAAAGTGCCATGAAAAAAATTAGAGTCGGAGTTATCGGTGCAGGACGCGGCGGAAGCATTATGAACTACTGCAAAACCGCAAGCAACGCAGAGCTCGTCGCCATCTGTGACAAGTGGGTCGAAGGGCTCGAGCAGAAAAAAGCCGAATTCGGGGACAGCGGAATCGGATATTACACCGACTACGACGAATTTCTGAACCACGACATGGATGTGGTAATGCTCGCGAACTATGCGCACGAACACGCACCGTTTGCTGTAAAGGCGCTGAAAAAGGGCTTCCACGTCATTTCGGAGGTGCTGCCCTGCCAGACAATGAAGGAGGCGGTGGAGCTGATCGAAACGGTCGAGGAAACGGGAAAGCTCTACTGCTACGCCGAAAACTACTGCTATATGCCCGCTCCGCGCGAGATGAAAAAGCTCTACCGCGAGGGTCTCATCGGTGAGTTCACATACGGCGAGGGCGAATATGTGCACAACTGCGAGCCCATCTGGACCGACATAACCTACGGCGACAAGGATCACTGGCGGAACACCATGTACTCGACCTTCTACTGCACCCACTCCCTCGGCCCGTTAATCCACATCACCGGTCAGAGGCCGATCAGAGTCACGGGATTTGAGACGCCGTTCTGCGAACAGAATATCAGAATGGGTATGCGCGGCTCAATTCTCGGTATGGAAATTGTGACACTTGAAAGCGGTGCGATCGTCAAATCCATCCACGGAGACCTGCAGCGCAACAACATTTCATACGAGGTCTACGGCTCAAAGGGACGCATGGAAAGCGCGAGAGAAGCAGCTGAGGCGGGGGATGTCCAGCGGCTGTATCTCGAGTACAACGACTACCCGGGCGACTACTCGAATATGCACAAGAAAATCTACGACCCGAAGGATGAGATGAGCGAGGCTGCCATACCGTTCGGACACGGCGGCTCGGACTACTACACGGTCTGGAACGCAATCGAAAAAATCGCCGGAAACGAGAGCGCGGACATAATCGACGTTTACGAGGCGATGGATATGTTCCTGCCCGGAATGTTTGCATACCGTTCGATCTTAGCTGGCGGAATTCCGATGGAGGTGCCGAATCTGAGAGACCCTGCCCAGCGCGACAAGTGGAGAAACGACACCGCCTGCACAACACCATCCGTCGCGGGAGATATGCTTCTGCCTTGCAACTCCTCCGGAGACATTGAGATACCCGACGAAATCTACAACAAAAAGAAAGAAGAATGGGGAATGCACCACACTGCGAGATAAAGCATGAGGAGTTAATTTTATACACAAAAACAAATCACTCAGGTACTTTTTTACGGTATCTGAGTGATTTTTTTATCTTTTGATGCTATTGCAGCTTATTTTTTCTTCTGTCCGTAGTACGCTCCCGGGCCGTGCTTGCGATCAAAGTGCTTTCTCAAGAGTTCCGGCTGAATTTCGTCGATTTTTCCGTACAGCGTCTTCGAGAGCATTTCAGTGTTATACGCCATCTCCGCCACATATTCGAGCGTCACGGCACAGTCGACCGACGCCATCGGACTCTTTCCCCATGTAAACGGCGCGTGAGAATGGACGAGCACTGCGGGCACTCTCATCGGGTCGATTCCGCTCTCCTCAAAGGTTTCGGCAATGACGCGGCCGGTTTCAAGCTCGTACTCCCCGGCAATTTCCTCAGCCGTCATTTTTCTCGTGCAGGGAACTACACCGTCGAAATAGTCCGCGTGAGTCGTGCCGTAGCATGAAATTCCCCGGCCCGCCTGAGCGAAAACCGTCGCCCATTTGGAATGCGTATGCGTGATTCCGCCGAGAGAGTCAAATCTCCTGTAAAGCTCGAGGTGCGTCGGAGTGTCGGAGGAGGGATTGAGCTCGCCCTCTACCACCTTTCCCGTGTATAAGTCCACGACGGGGAGCATTTCGGGCGAGAGCTTTTCGTATTCCACACCCGACGGCTTTATCACGACGAGGCTGTTTTCACGGTCAATTCCGGAGACGTTTCCCCATGTGAATATCGCTAAATTGCGGCGGTACAGCTCCATGCAGGCGTCGTACACCCTTTGTTTTAATTCTTCAAGCATATTTTCACCTTATTTTTTTGTGAGTCTGAGCACATTCCACGATGCGGCGGGCAGGATGACTTTTCCGTCGGTCATTTCGGGCTTTACATCCTTCGGAACTACCTCAAAGGGATTTTCCTCGGTGTTGAGCGCCTTTACATCGTCGTGGTGCAGCACGCTGTGTGAGGTGAGAGTGTATCCCTCGAACGAACGGAAGTCGCAATCCAGCTCGGCGGCTTCTTCAAGGTCGCGGTTGACAGCGAAAATGGTGACATTCTCATCGTCGCCCAGAACTGCGGCTGCGTCGACTACGGGAACGCTTGAATAGTGCTTTGTGTCGAACTTTTCGCAGGTGATCTGAGGCATAAGGCTCTTTCCTCTGCCGTATTTGCTTGCCTGCATAAGCGGATAGTAGATTGTCTGAGCCCATGCACCGCCGCCGGGAGTTGTCATAATCGGAGCGATGACGTTGACAAGCTGAGCCATGCACGCAATTTTTACGCTGTCTGCGTTCTTTAAGATTGTGATGAGCATAAGACCGACAAGGAGCGCGTCCTCAAAGTTATACTCGTCCTCGAGAAGGTGGAGAGCCTTGCCCCACGGTTCCTCCTTATATACCTTTGCGTCTTTGGAATTCGAGTGATACCACACGTTCCACTCGTCGAGTGAGAGTCGGACGTCGTGGCGGGAGTGTTTTTTGCCCTTCATGCCGCGGGAGATTGCTGCAACAGTCTTGATGAAGTCGTCGAGGTCCATCGTGCTCGCGAGGAAATCCGGGGTATCATTGTGCGGGTTTCCGTAATAGCGGTGGAGAGAGAGGTAGTTGATGTTGTCGTAGCACTCGTCAAGGACTGTCCACTCCCAGCTTCCGAATGTGGGCATACCGGACGAGGAGGAGCCGCACGCCACGAGCTCAATAGAGTTATCGACCCACTTCATGAGCTTGGCGGACTCATTTGCGATTCTTGCGTACTCGTTTGCGGTTTTTGCGCCCATCTGCCAGCCGCCGTCCATCTCGTTTCCGAGGCACCACAGCTTGATTCCGAGCGGGTCTGTCGCGCCGTTTTTGATTCTGAGGTCGGAGTAATACGTGCCGCTCTTATGGTTTGCGTATTCGACCACATTTCTTGCGTCAAGCGGGGTTCTCGTGCCGAGGTTTACTGCGTACATGACCTCGGTGTCGGCTTTTTTCGCCCAATTGCAGAACTCGTGGAGTCCGAACTCGTTTGTCTCGGTGGTTCTCCATGCGAGGTCAAGGCGCGAGGGACGGTTTTCCTTCGGTCCGACGGAATCCTCCCACATAAAGCCCGAGACGAAGTTTCCTCCGGGATAGCGCGTAACCGGCACGCCGAGCTTTTTGACAAGGTCGATTACGTCCCCTCTGAAGCCGTTTTCATCAGCGGTCGGGTGGTTCGGCTCGTATATTCCGGTGTAGACGGCGCGTCCGAGGTGCTCTATAAACGAGCCGTAAATCCTCTTGTCGATATCGGAAATAACGTAGTCTCTGTCGAGCACAAGTTTTGCTTTTTTCATCGCTGTTTTCCTTTCTGTTTTGTGTTATGTAGAAAAATTTTCAGTTAATAATTTTTATCAAGCATGGTGAGCGGAATAATCATTTATCTTTTCACCCGATTCGTTCTGTTTCTTTGATTTTATCATCCCAACGAGGTTATGTCAATGGTTTTTAAGCATTTTATCACATTTTTTGTCTTTTATTTTGATTAAAAATGATTAATTTAAAAATTTTCCCGATTTATTTAATCGTTTTTTATCCTGATTCTATTGATTTTTTTGCAAAATGTGATAAAATATTAAAAAATACAGGAGGTCAGGCAATGACTACGCTAAGTGATATCGCGAAAGCCCTTGGAATTTCCGTGGCTACCGCGTCAAACGCTCTCACCGGAAAAGGACGTATGCGCGATGAGCTGAGAAAAGAAATCATAGCGGCGGCGGCTGAAATGGGGTATTCCTCTCCCGAATACACTAAGATTCCGTCGATCGAAAACATAATAATCATCGCCGAGGACATCTCGGTCTCGTTCTGCGCGGATATTGTCGGCGGAATAGCGGCACATACGGCTGAAATCGGCAAGGCTTTTCCCGTATACAGTCTCGGAACATACGAAAAATACGGCCCGCGCCCGAATGAAGCAATATTGAAAGGCGAAATTAAAAAGCTGCTCACCGCGATGCTGCCGAAAACTGTGACGGGTATAATTTTTGTCGCCGACACACCGCGGAGATTCGAGAAACTGTTCGATTTCGTCTCCTGCCCCGTGGTATACACCTATTGCCAGAGCTCGGACGACTCTCCGGCGGTCAATTACAACGACAGACAGGGCGCACGGCTCGCAGCCTCGACGATGATATCACACGGAGCAAAAAAAATCGCGATGTTCAGCGGACTTCTCGACTCAATACCGATGAGCAACCGTATGTTCGGATACCAGCTCGCACTGAACGACGCGGGAATACCGTTCGACCCGTCAATGCTTCATATAGGAGACTGGACTCTCGAAAGCGGATATCGGCTTGCCCTTGAAATGATAAATAAAGGCGAGATACCTGACGCAATCTTTTCGCAGAACGATGAAATGGCGGCGGGCATCTGTCAGGCGTTCGCGGAAAACGGCATAAAAGTCCCGGACGAGGTTGAGGTCATCGGCTTTGACGACAAGGAACTCGCAGCGTACACCTACCCTCCCCTCTCGACCGTGCGCCCTCCTCTGAAAGAGCTCGGTATACAGGCGGCAAAAATCATGCTGGATATAGTATCCGGCTCGGCTGAAAAACTCCCTCAGAACACTTTCCTGCCCTGCACTCTCGTCGAAAGAGGCTCGACAAAGAAGCTCTGATATAAAATTCACTTCAGGCAATAAAAATATATATTCTTAATAAAGGAGAAAAACATGAAAAAGCTGTATTTTATCACAGGCAGTCAGGACTTGTATGGCGAAGAAACCCTGAGACAGGCTTATGCGGACAGCCTTGAAATGTCGAAAAAGCTGAACGAAAAGCTGTGCGACATCGCCGAAGTCGAATGCACTCCAATCGTGCGCAACCACGCTGAGGCTGAGGCGACCTGCCGCAGAGCCGAAAACGACCCCGAATGCATCGGAGTAATTCTGTGGATGCACACTTTCTCGCCCGCAAAAATGTGGATTGCCGCGCTCGGATGCCTCAAAAAGCCAATCGCACACCTCCACACTCAGGCAAACGAAAAGCTCCCCTACGACAAAATCGACATGGACTTCATGAACCTCAACCAGTCCGCACACGGAGACCGCGAGTTCGGCTTCATCTGCACACGGCTCGGAATCAAGCGCGAGGTCATCGTGGGATACTACGAAAATCCTGCCGTAATCGAACGTCTCAGACATTTCGCACGCGCAGCCGTCGCCGTCGACTATTCACGCCATCTGAGAGTCGCCATGTTCGGTAACAATATGCGCGATGTTGCCGTGACCGACGGAGACCGCGTCGAAAGCGAGATAAAATTCGGATGGAACACCAACTACTACGGAATCGGAGACCTCGTTGAGATAATCGACGGTGTAAGCGAAGACGAAATCAACGTAAAAATGGCGGAATATGCCACCAAATACACGCTTGAAACCGACAATCTCGCCGCCGTCAGAGTACAGGCAAAGTACGAATGCGCGCTTGAGAAGTTCATTTCAGAGAAAAACATCGGAGCGTTCACCGACACGTTCGAGGATCTCTGCGGACTTGAACAGCTTCCCGGACTCGCGGTACAGAATCTGATGGCGAAGGGAATCGGCTTCGGACCAGAGGGCGACTACAAAACGGCGTCACTCGCGGCGGTGCTTATGAAAATGGCTGGAGGCGAGGGCTCAACCGGCTTCACCGAGGATTACACATACGACCTGAGTGCCGGTGACGAATGTGAGCTCGCCGCGCATATGCTTGAGGTGTCACCCGTTTTCGCCGCTTCAACACCGGAAATTCAGGTGCATCCGCTCGGAATCGGAGGAAAGAACGACCCCGCGCGCCTTGTTTTCGACGGAGTTGAGGGAGACGGCATCGCAGTGTCGCTTATTGACCTCGGAGACCGCTTCCGCCTTGTGTGCGCCGAAATTGAACTTATAAAGCAGCCCAAACCCATGCCGTGTCTGCCGGTCGCGAGACTGATGTGGAAACTCAAGCCGGATTTTGCCACCGGAGCTGCCGCATGGATTTACGCCGGAGGAGCGCACCACGCAGTCGTATCAACCTCGCTGAAATCCGACGATATCCGCCTTCTCGCGAAATTCCTCGGCTGCGAGCTCGTCGTGATTGACTCATCCACAACGCTCGACAAATTTGAAAAAGAACTTGAGCTGCTCGACACCATAGCAAAACTGAAACGATAAAAAAATACCGCAGGCTTACCCGAAATAACGGCAGGTCTGCGGTATTTTTATGTAGGTTTAAGTATGAAACTAAATCAGTTTATCTTCTCTTCTTAGAAACAGCGTAACCCATTGCGGAAACTGCTGCTGCAACTGCTGCGATAACACCGATATCGAAGGTCTGAGGAGCTGTAGGTGTTGTTTCAACTACTTCAGCAGGCTCAGCGGGAGTTTCTACTGTTTCGGGTTCTGTCTCCGCTGCAGTTTCAGGTTCTGTTTCGGGTTCTGTCTCGGGAGCAGCTTCTGTTTCGGGCTCTGTTTCGGGAGCAGCTTCGGTTTCAGCTACAAGAACAAGGTCGCCGAAGCATGAAGTGCCTGCCCACGGAGCAGCGTCGCCGTTTGCTGTGTCAACGTTCCAACGGAGAGCCTGAACGAATGTGCCGTCAGCCTTTTCGATATTGAGCATGAACTCAAGACCGAGCTTTTCGCCGCCGACAGGTTCAAGAACGAGCCACGGAATAGCTGCTTCAACAACGAACTGTGTGCCGGTATAGGTTACTGCGTATTCATCAATGAACATTTCACGGTTGTTGGTGCCGTATCCGGGTCTTAAACCGTCTTTCCAGAAACCGTTCTGAGTATCGTCGGACTCATATGAAGCGGTCTTGTCGCCGAGCTCGTCAAAGTAAATCTCGAATGTGTCGTTCCATTCCTCTGTGCTGGGCTCTGTTACTTCAGCATAAACGTAAAGGTTGGTTTCGTCCCACATCAGCTTTGCGCGTGCGCTGTGACCGTAGTTGTCCTTGTCCTCTCCGTACGGAAGGTCGATGTCTGTCCATTCTGCGCCGTCCCAGAGTGCTTCAATTTCACCGTCAATTTTCGGTGTGGCCTTGGGAGCGTTGTAAGTGAGCTCTCTTGTAGCGCCGGCAGAGAGAGCGAGGGATGTGCCTACTGTTGCAAATGTAAGCAGAAATGCGAGAAGTTTTTTCATAGATTTTTCTCCTTTGTATAATTTTTGCGGTGTGTAATATACTATCACACCAGTTTACGAGATGATTATATACCGAATATATGAATTGAAAATTAACGTATTGTAACTAATATATGATGCGCATAAAATGCGCTCGGATTTTGCACGAAAAATCAATATTGAAAACGTTTACAATCAACTTTTTACTATTCTATACCGGCAGCATTTTTTCACTGAACTGCGGTTTTTTATGGCTCGGCAGGTTTTTAATGTATTGACAAAATCTGCGGCGATGGTATAATTAATAATTAAGAAAACAAAAACGCCGGAGAAAAATCAGAAAATATGAAAGAATTGACAATATCAAAGAAAAACGCGCTTTACCAGAAGTTCGAGGTGCTGAAGACCAACCGCAACAAACGCCACCGCTACGGCGAATTTTTGGTCGAGGGTGTGCGGAACATCAACTGCGCGGTGGAATACGGCTGGGAAATCGCCTCGTTTCTGTATTCGGATTACAGTGCGCTGTCCGACTGGGCTAAAGGGATGCTGAAAAACATCAGAACCGAGGAGAACTATTCCCTCTCGAACGAGCTTCTCTCCGAACTGAGCGGAAAAGAGGACACATCTGAGCTGATGGCGATAGTAAAAATGCGCCAGTCCCGTCCAGACGACGCCATAGATGCGCTGTCAGACAACCCTGTGATACTCCTGTTCGACCGCCCATCGAACTGCGGCAACCTCGGAACAATAATCCGCACCTGCGACTCGTTCGGGGTGGATCTGCTGATCACGACGGGACACGGTGTAGACCAGTACGACCCCGCGACCGTGACCTCTACAATGGGCTCGTTTTTCCGTGTTCCGCAGATCCACATCGCCGAAAACGACACTCTGCTCGATTTTATCGAAAAGCTAAGGAAAAAGTACGGCAAAATCAGCGTTTACGGCTCCACCTCGCACAAGCAGCACCCGGTTTTTGACGCCGATTTCAGCGGACCGACCGTGATGATGGTTGGAAACGAGACGTGGGGTCTGAGTGCGGCTTTCAAGGAAATCTGCGATATGCTCGTCACGATTCCGATGGCTGAAGTGTCGTCGGCAAGCTCGTTCAACGTTGCGTGTGCGGCGTCGATAATGTGCTACGAAATCGTCCGTCAGCGGATGAAGAAATAACCGAAGAAAACCTCCTTTCGCAAGTATCTGCGTTATAAAGCAGTACTGCGTCAGGAGGCTTTTTTTGTCGCCGTGTGCTTTTGGGGTCAGGTTAACGGAATACCGGGTATTTTTTCATTTGCTTCAGTTGAATCGTCCGTCGAAAATCCCGGCGTTCGCGATATAGCTCTCCTCAATCGCGGGAACGTAGAACGCGCCGTAGTTTTTCAGTCCGTCGAAAGTTTTGTTAAGCCGAACATAGAATTTGTAGTACGGTATAAGCATTTCCTCCGCGTTCGAGTTTCTGTAGGTTATTCCGCTGGAGACAATATTATCATCCGTTATCGCGCTGTACAAATCCGATGGAACGGTTGTGATATATCTTCCCCGGGTCAGCGCAGATTTTGCCTCATCTTCCGTAATAATCGGGTAATCTCCGAGCTTTTCTTTGTATGCCATGCCGCCCGAGACGTGGAATCCGCCGAAAGTGCCGTCGTCGTACAGAATCGGGCGGACGCATGAGTATGTCATATTGAGCAGGTTTTCGGTTTCATCGTCTGTTTTGTCGTAAACATTACAGTACTCGTAGCCAATCTCTCCATAGATATTTCTGTCCGAGAAAGTACGCACAGCCGGATTCTCAAAGCTGAATAGATCACTGTATCTTTCTGCGTAATAAAGCGCGTTTTCTTCTTCTGTAGAATACGGTGCTGCTTCTTTTTCATTGAAAATTATGCTCCAGCTTCCATCGGCGTAAACATAAAGTTTTACTTCGTCCGTTGAGCAGTTAATTGATGTAACAATGTCAGATGGTGTGCCGTTTTCGTCCGGAGGATAGGTATCTTCAGTCGTCTCACAATCTTCCAAGCCGAAATAACGCGAGAGTGTATCGAATTTTTCTTTTAATTCATCATAAGTCATGCCGAGCGGTTGAGCGTACTTATTATAGGAAAGATTTTTGTACACTGGCATGGTTTCAGCGTTGATTTTCATCTGGCTGACGTGCGAGAGAAAATCCTCGTCGTCGTAGAACAGCAGCCCCTCAAAGCCCATTCCGCCGGCAGTAATTTCGCTGATAGTGATTTTTTCGAGCTCATTCTCTTTGGTATCTGACGCAGCTTCTTCCTCCACAGCGGCTTCCTCGACCTCCTCCGCGCATTCTTCTTCCGAAATTTCCTCTTGGTCACTCGCTGTTTCAGAAGTAACTCCCGAATTTTCATCATCACGCACGCACTCTTCGTCTTTAGCTTCGCATATATTTTGCGATGTT
>JBJFHS010000115.1:0-4012 GCA_051893885.1 Eubacteriales bacterium | reverse complement strand
AAAATGTTTTTGGAGGAATAATTGAAAAAAATAATTTCAGGAATATTATTACTCACCGCATTGATTTTTTCGCTTGTCTCGTGTCAGGGCGAAGAAAATCCAAACAATAAAGCTGACACGGAAAACACTTCTGCAGCAGAGGGGCGTCAGGACAGAGAAGTGTGTGACGACTGGAAAAATATAGAAATCACAGGAGAGCATGAGCTGAATGTGCTTTTTGTAAACGTCGGAAAGGCAGACTCGATAATCATAAAGCTCGACGGTCGTTACTATATGATAGATACAGGAACAAGCGAATCGGTTCCGTATACTCTGGCAGCCCTCGATTCTATGGGAGTGGAAAAAATAGAGTGTGTTTTTCTGACGCATCCTGATCGCGACCACGTCGGCGGCTACAGCTATATCCGCGAAAGATATGAGGTCGGAACTGTCTATTCTTCCACTATCTGCGGCGATATGTACGTTATTGAAGGGACCGCAGCCGGAGACACCCTTGTGAAACTCGACCCGGGTGAAGTCGTATCCGCATCGGATGGCGTGTATTTTGAAGTGCTCAGCCCGATAAAATACAATCCGCTCGACGACAACGACAATTCGCTTGTGCTGCGGCTGACCGTAAACGGAGTAACGTTTCTGTTTGCCGGAGATATGAAATTTGACGAAGAAAAAACTTTGCTCAATTCTGAAATGGGCGTCGAATGCGATGTTCTGAAAGTCGGATATCACGGCAGAAAAGACGCGACATCAATTGATTTTCTTGACTCCGCTAAGCCTAAATACGCCGTAATCAGTACATCTACAGAGGAAGACAAAGATACTGCACACGAAAGCGTACTCGGAATGCTTGACGGAATCGGGTGCGAATATTATATTACCGAAGACTTTGACCTCGGAATAATGATGTCTGTATCCCCGGACGGCGTCATATCGGTTGAAAATTATGAGACAGGTTCGGTCGGTGCGGATATAAAGATTGACAGCGTGTCAAAAGAAAACCAGACCGTCACTCTGACAAATAAAACCGGTGCTGATATTGATATTTCAGGATGGTTCATAGTGTCTGACAGGGGAGGAGAGGTGTATTGCTTTCCTGAGAGAAGTGTCGTGAAATCCGGCGACGATTTTATATTGGCGTGCAAGGATTATAACGGAGAAGCCGATGTGATTTGGAACGAATCAAAAGTGTGGCATGAAACCAAATCGGACCGCGCTTCACTCATCGACAAGTGGGGAAACCTTATCGACGACAAAAAAAGCAAATGACAAAAAGTTTTTGAAACTGTCCAATAATCTCAGAAAAAACCTTGACTTCTGTAGTAAATCAAGGTATAATAAAAATAATTAAAATAAAATTTTGTAATTTCAGAGGTTATTATGGCAGATAAAATGATTAAGCTTCCGGAAAGCGAGCTTCAAATAATGCAGGCAATCTGGGCGTTGAATGCGGAAGGTGAAAAATTCGTTACAGCAAGTCTCATCATGAAAAGATTTCCGTCTCTTTCAAGACTCAAGCTCACGACAATACTGACTCTTATCACGAGACTTCAGGTAAAAGGCTTTATTAAAGTTGATAAAAACGGAAGATCCAACTGCTACACCCCCCTTATTCCCGCAGATGAATACAGAAAGTTCGCATCAGGCGATTTTGTTGAAAAAGTCTACATGAATGATAAAATGGGACTTATTTCGGCACTTGTAGGAGATGAAAACCTTACCGCTGAGGAATTAGCAGAAATCAAAGCCATTATAGCTAAAAACGAAAATAAATAAAGCAATTAAATAACCGTGAATATGAGAGGAGCGGCATTATGGAATACAGAATTTTTATTTTGTTTTTCATTCTTGTCCTCCTTTCGTTTGTTTTTGCGGCATTTTCTTTTGTCGTATTAAAAATCAGAGATAAATATTCCGTAAAATTAAGTCCTCTCATGTGGGCTGTTTTCTTTTTTACGGTAAGTGTACCTCTGATTTTTTCCACACACTTTGTCGGTCTGAAGCTTTACACGAATTATACGGGAGGTGTGCGGATAGAAGTTTTCAGATCGGAAGATTCAGAACCGAAAAACGAAGTATATGTCCCCAAAAATATCCGCGATGCCGCATATACCGTATGTACTGTGTATATTTCAGCGAGAATAGTCAAACTGAGTGCCGAAGTTTACATGGGTATGGCAGGATATTTCAACACACTTCATTTTCTGACCAAGTATTCAAAGATGTGCAGAGACGAAAAAGTGCTTGCGATATTTGAGTCCGCACGAAAAAAATCCGGTCTGCACCGGCGAATAAATCTGCGGGTCATGAAATCAAATGTGCGGATATCTCCGTGTACCTGCGGAATAAACTTCCCGACAGTGTTTATCGGCGAAGACTATCTCAATGATTACAGTGAACTTCAGCTCGAGCTTGTTTTCCTACATGAGCTGATACATATAAAACGCGGAGATTCGCTTATCAAAATACTGGCTTTACTGTCATCGTCATTTCAGCTGTCAGGTTTCAATTCAAAAATCAAAAGCGCGCTTAACGAAGACGCCGAATACCTGTGTGACAAAAAGCTTATAAAAATAATGGGCGAAAACGTCATCAAAGATTACATAGGCGTAATTATTGATGTAGCGGAGCGCAATGTGAAAAGTGACTTTCAGCCGGAAACGATTTCACCTATTTCACAATCAGCCGGTTTTATTTTAAGCAGATATAACAATATGATTAATGAAGAAAATCAGAATCCGCCGAAACTGCTGTCGATTGTTTCATGTACATCGGCAATATTGATAAGTGCGGTAATGTTTTCATTTATTACGGTTTTTAACGCTGACAACCTCGGAGTTGATATTGCAAACCCTGCTTTAGAGAATGCGCTGTGCGATTATTTTGAGCTCAGGGAAACAAGTATGCTCAGTGAGGAACACTTATCTCAGATATATTCGATTGAGTTCTATGTATATGACGGCATCAACACGGAAGGTGAAACCGAAAATAAAAAATACGCGATCTGCTACAGCCTGAACGAAAGCGAAATTTATGAATCTGACAGCGAACTTACGGAATATGATAATATATTTCAGTTTTCGGAAAGCAAAACGGTCGATACACGCGATATCGCATTGTTCCATGATTTGCGGACTTTGATTTTTTCAAACGGTTTGTCAACAGATGACGCTGAAATATACACAAACACATCATACGCAGTTATTTCACGATAAAAAAGCATATATTAATGACATTTTCCCAAAAGAATTTCATAATATTTCCGATTGAGGTAAATATTTAAAAATTAATTGTTGAAAATATTTACTGTATATCGTATAATAAAAATCAGCAATTATATACAGTCAAGGAGCTTTTATGCTTTCTTTCTCAAAGAACGGTGAGAAAAACAAAGTAGGCTTTTTCACATCGCTGATAAGAAACAGCCTGATACTATCCGCATTGGATAAATTTACTTCATATATATATTATTTACTTAAAAACGGTTTCTTCGGATATCTTTTTACAGGTTATAACAATAGTCTGAAGTCTGCAATTGCCGAGAGAATCAGAGCGTCGAAATTCGGAAGCCACGAACGCGAATTCAGATACGGTATGTGCCGCAGAATTGAATCGAGTGTTATAATATCCGGAGTGTCGTATGTAATGAAGTTTCTGCTCGGGTGCAGACTTAAGGTATACGGTGCATTTCTGTCTTCGTTCGGACTTTACACCGCAATAATTTCGTTCATAACGGCGGCAGTTGAGAACAATATTGCCGGATTGCCTGAAAACAAGTATGTTATATCAGCGGTTATCATGATTATATCGTCGATTCCGATGATTATGTCCAAAAAGAGACTGAATGAAGCACTTGTTTCATCGAATATCGGCGGTCTAATTTTAAAAATCTGCGGCTCAAACGAAACAGAAGTAAATGACATAAAAGGAGACGGCGGACACGTCAACACGGCATTTTTCATCGGAATAATCTTCGGTGTGCTGACATATTACGTATCTCCGCTTATGCTTCTTATCG
>JBJFHS010000114.1:0-4018 GCA_051893885.1 Eubacteriales bacterium | reverse complement strand
CCCTCTTATGCGGCTGTCGGACCGCTCCGACACAAAATAAAAAGGAAACTGCAAAGAGTTTCCTACATTATTAAATAAACCAACAGCTGCAAAAAACATAACGTAAAGCCGAGCTCAAACCCCCCAAGCGCCAGCGTGAGAAAACACCCCCCACACTACCCCCTGCGCCATATCATCAGCACCGTGATGTCGGCGGGGTTCACTCCGGATATGCGCGCCGCCTGACCGATAGTCTTCGGCCTGACCTTGTTCAGCTTCTGCGCCGCCTCGAGACGGAGTCCCTTTATCTCGCTGTAGTCCACATCCTCCGGCAGAGTCAGCTCCTCAGCCTTCTCCTGACGCGCCGCCTCCTCAAGCTGATGCTTTATGTAGCCCTCGTACTTTATCTCCGTCCATACCCGGTACCTCAGACCGCGCGGGAGATCGGGACGGCCGCTGTCGTAAGGTGCAAGACATTCGTAGTCAAGCTGCGGTCGCTTTATCAGCTCGGCAATCGTCGTTCCGCTCGTTATCTCCGCAGTTTCTCTCTCCCTCAGCAGCTCGTTCACACCGCTTGACGGGCCAAGGCTCTTTTTGCTCACACGCTCAATCTCAGCCCTGACTGTCTCCGTGCGCCGGAGGGTCTCGCTGTACCTCTCGTCGTCGAGCAGTCCGCAGTAGTGACCGTACTTCGACAGCCTCTCCTCCGCGTTGTCCTGACGGATGAGGATCCTGTACTCGCTGCGGCCGGTCATGATGCGGTACGGCTCGTTCGTGCCCTTCGTCACAAGGTCGTCAATCAGCGTTCCGAGGTACGACGACCGGCGCGGCAGGGTTATCATCTCCATTCCGCGGATAAAAAGCGATGCGTTCATTCCGGCGAGCAGCCCCTGTGCGGCAGCCTCCTCGTAGCCTGACGTTCCGTTGAACTGACCCGCTCCGAACAGCCCGCGCACCTTCTTCGTCTCGAGCGTCGCGTACAGCTCAAGCGGGTTTATGCAGTCGTACTCTATCGCGTAGGCGTACCGCATTATCTCCGCCTGCTCAAATCCCCTCAGCGAGTGCAGCATTTTCAGCTGGACATCGGCGGGAAGTGATGAGGAGAAGCCCTGGAGGTAAATCTCGTCCGTGTCCTGACCCATCGGCTCGACGAACAGCTGGTGTCTCTCCTTGTCGGCGAAGCGGATTACCTTGTCCTCAATCGACGGACAGTATCTCGGCCCCGTTCCGCGAATTTTTCCGGAGTACAGCGGCGAGCGGTGGATGTTTTCGCGGATTATGCTGTGCGTGCTTTCGTTCGTGTAGACGATGTGGCACGGTATCTGTGTGATGGAGTTGAGCTTTTTTTCGTCCGTCCGGGAGGAAAACGGCGTGATGTAGTCCTCTCCCTCCTGCAATTCAAGCGCGTCGAAGTCGATCGAGCGGCGGTGGATTCGCGGCGGAGTTCCCGTTTTGAATCGGTACAGCTCAAATCCGAGCGAGCGGAGTGAATCGGTCAGACCTTCGGCGGGGAGAGAGTTGTCCGGGCCGGAGACGCGCCTTACATCCCCCACATATGTCGCGCCGCCGAGGTATGTGCCGGTCGAGAGGATGACTGCGGAGCATTCAAACTCCCCGCACGGCTCCGTATCTACTCCTACGACTCTTTTTCTGCCGTCAGCGTCCGTTTCTGTGAGGATTTTTTTGACCTCAGCCTGAATCAGACGCAGGTTTTCGGTGTGCTCGAGGGTTTGTTTCATCAGCGCGGAGTACATTCTTCTGTCCGCCTGAATCCGTTTTGAGCGTACGGCAGCGCCTTTTGAGGTGTTGAGAGTGCGCGACTGCATTGTGACCTTGTCAGCGGCAAAGCCCATTTCCCCTCCGAGAGCGTCGATTTCAAATACGAGGTGACCCTTCCCCGTTCCGCCGATTGATGGATTGCAGGGCATATTTGCAACGGCGTCGAGCGAGAGGGTGAACAGCGCGGTTCTGACTCCGACACGTGCGCAGGCAAGAGCAGCCTCGACCCCCGCGTGACCCGCTCCGACGACGGCGACATCGAATTTTTCCATGAAAAACCTTCTTTAAACTTATTTTTAAAATGGATTGTGAAATAATGTTTGTAAGTCATAACAACCCATACATTATAGCATAAATCGCAGTGCAATGCAAATTATTTTGTTTTTTCATGTGCGGAGAAAATTCATTGGCGGAGAAAAGTCATAAAACGTTAAAGCCTGCGAAGCGAAGCCTCGACCAGACCCATGAACAGCGGATGGGGTTTGTTCGGGCGGCTCTTGAATTCGGGGTGGAACTGGACGCCAACATAGAAGTCGTTGCCGCTTATTTCAACTGTTTCGACAATATGACCGTCGGGTGAGATTCCGCTCAGGGTCAGACCGGCGTCTTTCAGCACCTCGCGGTAGTCGTTGTTGAATTCGTAGCGGTGGCGGTGGCGTTCGCTTATCTCCTCCGAGCCGTAGCAGGTGCGTATCTTTGTTCCCTCAGCCAACCTGCACGGATACGCACCGAGACGCAGAGTTCCGCCCTTGCTTATGCTTCCCGACTGCTCAGGCAGGAAGTCTATTACCTTGTTTCTGCAGATTTCATTGAACTCGCCCGAGTCTGCGTCAGCTATTCCGGCGGCGTATCTCGCAAAGGCTATAACCGCAACCTGCATTCCGAGACATATTCCGAGGTACGGGACGTTGTTTTTCCGGCAGTAGTCCGCCGTCACAATCATGCCCTCGATTCCGCGGTGACCGAAGCCGCCCGGGACGATCACTCCGCCGCAGTCTGAAAGCAGCTCTCCGATGTTCTCCGCCGTCACGTTTTCGGAGTCGATCCACTTTATCTCAACCTTGGCACCCTGCGCAAATCCAGCGTGACGAAGCGCCTCTGCTACGGACAGATATGCGTCGTGCAGCTGCGTGTACTTTCCGACGAGCGCGATCTGCACCTTTTTGTCGCTCGAGTGGATCCGCTCAAGCATACTCTCCCACTCGCTCATGTCGATTCCGTCAGACTCGATTCCAAGCTCGCGGCACACGATTTCGGAAAAACGGCTCTTTTCAAGCATCACCGGAGCTTCGTACAGCACGGGAATTGTGCGGTTTTCGATGACGCAGTCGGGGCGGACGTTGCAGAACAGCGCGATTTTTTTGAAAATTGACTCTTCCAGCGGCTCGTCGCAGCGGAGAACGATGATGTTGGGGTTGATTCCCATTCCCTGCAGCTCCTTTACCGAGTGCTGGGTCGGTTTTGTCTTGTGCTCGTTCGACCCGCTCAGATACGGCACGAGCGTCACGTGGATGAAAAGCGAATTTTCGCGTCCGACCTCGAGAGAGACCTGCCTTATCGCCTCAAGAAACGGCTGTGACTCGATATCTCCCGTGGTTCCGCCGATTTCGGTGATGACGACGTCCGCGTCGGTCTTTTTCGCGACGGAGTAGATGAAGGATTTTATCTCGTTCGTGATGTGGGGAATGACCTGCACGGTTTCGCCGAGGTATTCTCCCCTCCGCTCCTTGTTGAGCACGTTCCAGTAGACCTTGCCGGAAGTGAGGTTTGAGAATTTGTTCAGGTTTTCGTCGATGAACCGCTCGTAGTGCCCGAGGTCGAGGTCGGTTTCCGCTCCGTCCTCAGTTACGTACACCTCGCCGTGCTGATACGGGCTCATCGTGCCGGGGTCAACGTTGATGTACGGGTCAAGCTTCTGCGCCGCAACTTTAAGTCCCCTCGCCTTGAGAAGTCTGCCCAGCGACGCCGCGGTGATTCCCTTTCCCAGCCCCGATACAACTCCGCCGGTAACAAAAATGTATTTTGCCTGCTTCATACTGTACTACCTCTTATATTATATTTTTTTCTCTGAAAATCAAAAAAAGGTGCTGCCGACAAAGCGGATATCGCACACCGCCAATCGGCAAACACCATTGTTTACATTTCTACATTATAATATTTTTTCCCGCCCTTGTCAAGCTGTCTTACAAATTTATTTTCTGCGGGATTGTACAGTCGTCAATGATAAGTTACACTATACTCAAAAATAAAAGAAGCAAGC
>JBJFHS010000113.1:0-16076 GCA_051893885.1 Eubacteriales bacterium | reverse complement strand
AATCCTTCTCAGCGAGGATTTCCTTAGCAGTCGGGCAACCTGCGGCTTCTGCCTTCTTGAGCTCCTCTACGAGGGCGTCTGTTGCGGGACCGTTTGCCTTGCCGTCGTCCTTTGTATCGAGATATGCCTTTGCGGCAGCCTCGAATGCGTCGGAAGCCTTATCGGACGCAGCCATCTCTTCTACCTTTGCGATGAGCTTCTCTCTTATTGTCTTCTGACCGAGGTACATGCCGAGACCGTGCTCAGCGTTGTCCTCAAAGAGGGAGTTTGCCCAACCGGGGCCCTTGCCGCTGTCACGGTTAACCGTGTAAGGCGTGGAGGGTGCGGAGCCGCCCCAGATGGAGGAGCATCCGGTTGCGTTGGAGATGTACATTCTCTCGCCGAAGAGCTGTGTGATAAGACGAGCGTAAGATGTTTCGGCACATCCAGCGCAGGAGCCGGAGAACTCGAGCAGAGGCTGCTTGAACTGGCTGCCCTTGACAGTAGTGTTGATGAGCTCGGGCTTTTCGGAAACGTTAGCTACAGCGTAATCGAAAGGAGCCTGCTGGTCGTGCTGTGTTTCCTGAAGAACCATTCTGAGAGCCTTCTTGTCGGTGCCGTCCTTTTCAGCCTTAGCTGTTACAGGGCAGGCCTTGACGCAGAGGGTACAGCCCATACAGTCGAGAGGAGATACAGCTACAGTGAACTTGTAGTTGGTCTTGATTACGGGCTTAACTGTGAACTTTGTAGCGGCAGGAGCTGCGGCAGCCTCTTCCTCAGTCATAGCGAAAGGACGGATTGCAGCGTGCGGACATACAAATGAGCAGCTGTTGCACTGGATGCAGTTTTCGGGGATCCACTCGGGAACGTAAACTGCAACACCGCGTTTTTCGGATGCAGCTGCGCCCTGCGGGAATGTACCGTCTACATAATCCTCGAATGCGGAAACGGGGAGCTTATCGCCGGCCATAGCGTCAACAGGTTCAACGATTGTGTTGACAAACTTGACGAGGTCAGCTCTCTTGCCTTCAAATTCAGCCTTGGGAGCGTCGGGAGCAACAGTCTTCCATGCTTCGGGAACGTCAACCTTGACAAATGCGTCAGCACCTGCTTCGATTGCGGCATAGTTGAGGTCAACCATAGCCTGACCCTTCTTGATGTAGGACTTGTAAGCCATCTTCTTCATGTATTCGATAGCTTCATCCTTGGGAAGAATGTTAGCGAGAGCGAAGAACGCGGACTGGAGAACGGTGTTCTTGACCTTTGCGTTTCCGATCTTCTTGGAAGCGATTGTTGTAGCGTCGATTGTATAGAAGTTGATGTTGTTGTTAGCAATATAGGACTTGACAGCTGCGGGGAGGTGTTCTTCAAGTTCAGCTGCATCCCAAGAGCAGTCGAGCATGAATACGCCGCCGGGCTTAACATCGCTTACCATGTCATACTTGTTGAGGTATGCCTGGTTGTGGCAAGCAACAAAGTCAGCCTTGTTGATGTAATAGGGGCTCTTGATGGGCTTGTCGCCGAAGCGGAGGTGGGAAATTGTGATACCGCCGGTCTTCTTTGAGTCATACTGGAAGTAAGCTTGAATGTATTTGTCAGTGTGGTCACCGATGATCTTGATGGAGTTCTTGTTTGCACCGACTGTACCGTCACCGCCGAGACCCCAGAACTTGCAGGAGATTGTACCCTTGGCAGAAGTGTCGGGAGCGGGCTTTTCCTCGAGGGAGTGACCTGTAACGTCGTCAACGATGCCGATTGTGAAGTTGTTCTTCGGTGTATCGGAAGAGAGGTTTTCGTAAACAGCGAAGATGGACTGCGGAGGAGTATCCTTGGAGCCGAGACCGTAACGACCGCCGACAACCTTGATATCGGTCATGCCCATTGTTGAAAGAGCTGTGACAACATCGAGGTAAAGAGGTTCGCCGAGTGAGCCGGGTTCCTTTGTTCTGTCGAGAACTGCTATCTTCTTGCAGGTTGCGGGGATAGCTTCAGCGAGTTTGGCTGCTACGAAAGGTCTGTAGAGGCGAACCTTGATAAGACCGACTTTTTCGCCGGCAGCTGTCATGTAGTCGATAACTTCCTCTGCAACGTCGCAGATGGAGCCCATTGCAACGATAACTTTTTCAGCATCCGGAGCGCCGTAGTAGTTGAAGAGCTTGTAATCAGTGCCGATCTTAGCGTTGACCTGATTCATATAGTCCTCAACGATAGCGGGGAATGCTTCATAGTACTTGTTGCAGGCTTCTCTATGCTGGAAGAAGATGTCGCCGTTTTCAGCGGAGCCGCGGAGTACGGGGTGTTCGGGGTTGAGAGAACGTGCGCGGAATGCTGCGATAGCGTCCTTGTCAACCATATCCTTGAGGTCGTCGTAGTCCCAGACTTCGATTTTCTGAATCTCATGAGAGGTTCTGAAACCGTCGAAGAAATTGAGAACGGGAACACGTCCCTTGATTGTGGAAAGGTGAGCGACAGCCGCGAGGTCCATAACTTCCTGCGGGTTGGACTCAGCCATCATGGCGAAACCGGTCTGACGGCACGCGTAAACGTCGGAGTGATCTCCGAAGATGTTCAGAGCATGGGATGCAACGCAGCGCGCGGAAACATGGATAACACAGGGAAGAAGTTCGCCCGCGATTTTGTACATATTAGGAATCATCAGGAGAAGACCCTGAGATGCTGTATATGTAGTAGTGAGCGCACCAGCTGCGAGAGAACCGTGAACGGCACCGGCAGCACCTGCTTCGGACTGCATTTCAATGACCTTTACTGTGTCGCCCATTATGTTCTTCAGACCGCCGGCGGACCATGTGTCGGTTACGTCAGCCATAACAGAAGAAGGCGTAATGGGGTAGATGGCAGCAACTTCCGTAAACGCATAAGAAGCGTGAGCGGCGGCGGTGTTACCATCCATGGAAAGCTTTTTTCTTGCCATGTTTATATATCCTCCATAAAATTTATTAAAGCAAATATAAACTTAACCGCGATTTTTACGGCTAATCATATCTACAATATTATAACGCAAAACTTGCCGAAAGTAAATACATTATCTTAGAAACAAATATAAAATTTTTATCACAAATCCTGTTAATTTGTACGAAAATTGATAGAATTCAGTACAAAAAGTAAAACGGGACCCGAAAAAACGATAATCCCGTTTATATTATAAGTCAGCCTCCGAGTCTTGCCTGAGCTTTGAGTCTGTTCTCGGTGTTGAGAATCTTCTTGCGGAGTCTGATTGATTTTGGCGTTACTTCGATAAGCTCGTCTTCGCCAATGAATTCTATAGCCTGCTCAAGTGAGAAGATTTTCGGCGGGGTCAGGATAAGTGCCTCGTCAGCACCCTTTGAACGGATAGCGGTGAGGTGCTTTTTCTTGCAGACGTTTACCGCGATATCGACCTTTTTCGGGCACTCGCCGACAAGCATACCTTCGTAAACGGGTGTCTGAACGCCGATGAACATTGTTCCTCTGTCCTGTGCATTGAACAGACCGTAAGATGTCGCCTCGCCGTCCTCACTTGCAACGAGAGAGCCGGTGTATCTTGTGACAACTTCTCCCTTGTAAGGCTGATAACCGTCGAATACGGAGTTCAGGATGCCTTCACCGCGCGTGTCGGTCATGAATTCGCTTCTGTAACCGAACAGGCAGCGTGCGGGAATTGAGTAATCTATCTTCATACGCGAGCCGTGAAGTCCCATTTCAAGAAGCTCGCCCTTTCTCGAACCGAGTTTTTCGACAACCGCACCGACAAATTCCTCCGGAACGTCAACCGTGACTCTTTCCATCGGCTCGCACTTTACGCCGTCAATTGTCTTGTAAATAACTCTCGGAGTGGAGCAGCAGATTTCATATCCCTCACGGCGCATGGTCTCAATGAGGATGGACAGGTGCATTTCACCTCTGCCGGCAACCTTGAAGCTGTCAGTAGTTTCGCCGTCCTGTACTCTGAGGGACACATCCTTGAGAGTTTCCTTGTAAAGTCTCTCTCTTATCTGACGGGAGGTTACAAATTTTCCTTCGCGTCCGGCAAACGGGCTGTCGTTGACTGAGAATGTCATTTCCATTGTGGGTTCGCTTACCTTGACGAATTCGAGCGGAGTCGGGTCGAGCGGGGAAGTGATGGTATCTCCGATTGTGATATTTTCCGCACCGCTGAAGCAGACTATGTCACCCATTGACGCCTCCTCCACCGGCTTTCTGACAAGGCCATCTATTGTGTAAAGGGAGACGATTTTTGTCTTTTTCGGGGGCGCGTCAGGTGTGTGGAAGTTTACTATCATTGCCTCCTCACCCTGTCTGATAGTGCCTCTTTCGATTCGTCCTATACCGATTCTGCCGACATAGTCGTTGTAGTCGATTGAGGAGACAAGGAGCTGAAGCGGTGCGTCTGCGTCACCTTCGGGAGCTGGGATGTAGCTCAGTATTGTGTCGAACAGCGGGTCGAGGTTTTCACCCATTTCATACGGGTTGAGAGAAGCCTTGCCTGTTCTGCCGCTGCAGAAAAGAACGGGTGAATCAAGCTGTTCGTCGGTGGCGTCAAGCTCCATGAGAAGCTCGAGAACCTCGTCCGGTACTTCGTCAAGGCGCGCGTCGGGTCTGTCAATTTTATTGATAACTACGATAACTCTGTGACCGAGCTCCATTGCTCTCTTGAGAACGAAGCGTGTCTGAGGCATTGGTCCTTCCGCTGCGTCGACAAGGAGAATAACGCCGTTTACCATTTTCAGAATGCGCTCAACCTCTCCGCCGAAGTCCGCGTGACCGGGGGTGTCGACAATGTTTATTTTTACGCCGTTTCGTACAACTGAGGTATTTTTAGCAAGAATAGTTATGCCGCGTTCTCTTTCAAGGTCGCCGGAGTCCATTACTCTCTCTCTTACAACCTGATTTTCGTGGTAGGTGTCGCACTGCTTGAGCATCTGGTCTACAAGTGTGGTCTTACCGTGGTCAACGTGCGCTATAATTGCTACATTACGAAGATCTTCTCTTATCAAAATAATTACCTCTGTCAATTATCTTTCGCAGAACTAAGATAACCCTTTCGTATAGAATCTTAAATATCAAATTAACCAACATATTATAGCACAATGCGGCAAAAAAATAAAGCAAACGTCAATAAAAAATATAATTTCAGCACTTTGCAGTAAGAATAATGTTTAAAATGTTATTTTTTTGTTGATGTAAAAAATGAAAAAACGCGGCAAAGCTGTAATGACGGCTCAACCGCGCTGAATTATAAATCAGATTTTTTATCGTTTTCCCTGTGCCAGAATTCATCGAGTATTGCCTGAAGCGAGGACGTGTCTCCGGTGTACTTTATGTGTCTCCAGTGCGGTGGCAGCATCAGCTTTATGTTTGCGTCTCCAAGCCTGTCGTCAATCCAGACAATAACTCCGCGGTCATTTTCAGACCTGATCACACGACCCGCCGCCTGCAGAACCTTGTTCATCCCGGGGCAGGAATAGGCGAAATCATATCCGCGCTCGTTTTTCTCGTCGTAATAAGACGCCATGATGTTTCGCTCGGCTGAAAGCTGCGGCATTCCCGTTCCGACAATTATCGCGCCTATGAGACTCTCACCCATCAAGTCAATTCCCTCCGAAAACATCCCGCCGAGCACGCAGAAGCCTATCACAGGGCCTCTTTTTCTGTCGTGAAACAGTGAGAGAAAACGCTCCCTCTCGCGATAGCTCATGCTCTGACGCTGCATCACAATACTGCTCTCCGGCATCATTCCGGCAAAAATCCGGCATACCCGTTTCATGTAGTCGTAAGAAGGGAAGTATGCGATATAATTTCCCTTATACGCCGAAACTGTCTCAGCGATAACCTCAGCACAGTCGTACGCCGTGTCCCTTCTGTCGTTCAGCCTTGTACTGATTGAATCGTAAGCGACGATACAGAGATTTTCGCGCTCGTAAGGGGATTCAAGCTCGATTTTTTCTGCGTTCGTCAGTCCCGTGACCTCTCCGAAATACTCAATCGGAGACAGCGTGGCGGAAAACAGCACAACCGATTTTGCGGCTGACATCATGCTTGAAAGGACACCGGACGGATCGAGACACAGAATTTCAGCTTTAACTCTGTCGTTTTCACGTGATGCAAAGAAGCGGAATTTTTCGTCGAAATAGGATGATACGAACACGAACTTATTCAATTCCCTGTAATATTTTTCGAGAAGCTCCGCGTTGTCGTTTCCCTCACGGATGAGCCGGAGCATGACCCGGTTAAGATTTCCCGCGCATCTTATCAGCTCGTCCGGTATCCTGTCAGCCTCGTAAAAGCCGTATGTGACTTCTCCCTCATCAGTGGTTTTATAGTATTCGTGGTCGGTACACATTCTGCACACACACTTTACGGCGTCAGACAGCTCCCCGAGATTTGATTTGAATTCCGAGTCGTCGTAGAAATATGTTTCGGCAATATCATTCAGTTCGCCGACGGTTTCGCTTGAAATGACAGCTGAGTAAGTATTTCGGGTTCTGTCGGGAAGATTGTGCGCTTCATCGAACAGAAAAACGTACTTTTCGGTGTTTTTTACATTTTTGAAATATCTTTTGAACCGGATGCCGTCGTCAATAACGTAATTATAGTCGCAGACGATTACCATACAGTTTTCCGACAGATCAAGCGCAAGCTCATACGGGCAGACGTTGAATTTTTCCGCCGTTTTTATTATCATATCTGTAGTGTAAACTGTGATTTCTCCGAGCAGAAGTTCCTCAAGCGCGTCAAGCTGTCTCTCACGGTAGGAAATATATGTCTTGCCGAAGTCCTCTGATATGCTTTCGACCTTTTCACAGAATCGGCAGCTCGTCTGTATGTCCTTCTGATTGTGATAAGGACACATCATTTCCTTTGCGCAAATCATAACTGAACGCAGGTGCGGCGCATATTTTGTAATGCGGGTGAGTGCGTCAAGTGCGGCTTTTCCGGTCACATTCTTTGCGGTGAGGTAGAAAATTCTGTCAACCGCCTTTGCTCCGAGAGCCTTGACAGCAGGAAACAGTGCGGACATTGTTTTTCCGATACCTGTCGGAGCTGAAACGAGCAGAGAATTTCCGCGTCTTATACATCTGTAGGCGGTATTTATAAATTCAAGCTGACCGTCGCGGATGGAGCGGTAAGGAAAAGGAAGATTTTTCGCTTCGTCGGGGAATATACGGTATCTGTCCGAAAACGCCGTGATTATCACATAAGCCCGGCTGAGCAGTGCTTCAAACATACGAGTCAGGTTAATTCTTTTGAACGGCGCAGTGAATGAAACTTTTTCACCGTTCGAGCGCCTGATGTAGGTCATTCTTATATTGACCTCGGGAAGTTCATTTTCTTCGGCGAATAAATATGCGTAGACCGCCGCCTGTGCGAAATGGCTTGCATTTGACAGAGGAGTGAGGTCTTTCGGAAAAGCACCGACGGTTTTTATTTCTTCAACAGTATGAATGATGCCGTTGTAGGAAATAATATCAGCATATCCGCTTATGCAGAGTGTGTATTCGCCGTACATCATGTGCTTTCCGAGGGGGACTTCTGTCTGCTCGGAGCTCAAATCAATCGCGTATGTCTTTAAATCGGTCTGAACATTTTCGTGAACCGATGAACCTCTCTCCATGGGATCAAGAGTGCCTTCGGTGTCAAAATCAGGCTGCGGAGGAGTGTATATTATTTTTACAAAGCCGAATTTTTCGCTGAGTACAGCCGGATTTTCCCTTTGAAAAGCATACTCCGCGAGTTCGGTCACAGAAATATAAACTGTATTTGCTTCAGCGTCGTATTTCATATATCTCCTCCGTTTGTGTAATGTCAATATTATAACATATTCCGACCATAAATTCCATAATAAATTATTACACTGAGTAAATATAATTAATTCTTGCTTTTTCATATATTGGGTGGTATAATATTCATGAAAAAATGTTTTGAAATATACAGAGAAAAATTATCATAGAAACAACAGAATTGGAGCAGATATAACATGGTTCTAAATAAAAAAGAAACAACAGTGGCTTACCGCTGTCCGGAATGCGGGTCGTCCGTTATGAGTATGGTGGGTATATTCGCGCTGACGGCAGACATGATCAAGCTGAAATGCCCGTGCGGGGGAAGTGAGCTTGAGCTTGTATATACGAAAGACAAAAAAGTCAGAATAAATGTGCCATGCCTGTTTTGCCCGACTCCGCACAGCTATCTGATTTCGTCCCAACTGTTTTTTGACCGCGACCTGTTTACACTCCCATGCAATTATTCAGGAATAGATATCTGCTTTATCGGCAAACAGGATAAAGTTCAGGAGGCAATGGAAAAAAACGAAAAAGAGCTTCTTGAAATGCTCGGGGACACGGATTTTGACTCACTTTCAGAGGTCAGAGGAAAAAATATTGAGCTGACAGACCCACAGGTGCTCGATATTATTATGTACGTTGTACGTGAGCTGGCTGACGAGGGAGCAATAGAGTGCGGCTGTGACGACGGTGGGGATTACAACGTTGAGATACACGACACCCACGTCACCCTCAGCTGCTCAAAATGCGGACGCCATCTCGACATACCGGTGACAAGTCTGACTTCGGCAAACGACTTTCTCGGCTGCGATAAACTTGAATTAAAATAGTAACCAAAACCAAGTCAGAGCATAACATGATAACAGAGCGGTGAACAAAAGAAATCGCTCGAGTTCAAAATAGCCCGTGTGGCATGGAGATTAATCATGGGATGCTTATGTAACATTTTCGACGGCGATACCTTCGTTTGGATCATTGTCATTATCCTCCTCCTCCTCATTCTCAACTGCTCCTGCTGCGGCTGAGTAATCCGTCGGATAATCCGGAATAACTAAAAAAACGGGCGCATTGGGATGACCTTTGCGCCTGTTTCTTTATTTGATTTTGTTTTAATGTATGGTGCCTTCGATGACAGTTCCGTCGGGATGGAACAGCGGCAGTTTTTCGAGGTATATAATGTCGTCTCTCACCTGCGCGTCTCCCTCGGCTAAAATTGTCATTTTTCCGACTATCTTTCCTCCGGCGGCGTTTACAAGCTCCTCAATAGCTTTCAGCGACTCACCGGTTGAGATAACATCGTCGACTATCAGAATACGTGAGCCGTGAATCAGATCTGCGTCTGCCTTGTCGAGGAACAGACTCTGCTCACCGGCGGTGGTTATCGAGTGAACCTTGACCTCAAACACGCCGGTCATGTAAGCCTTGGCCTTTTTTCTGGCGATGAAGTATTTCTGATTTCCCGCGAGCCGAGCCATTTCATGTGCAAGCGGAATGCCCTTGGCCTCAGCGGTGATGATGTAGTCATATTCGGGCGCACGCTTCAGCAGTTCTTCGGATGCCGCGGTTGTAAGCTCCGGGTCTCCGAAAATTACGAAAGCGCCGATTGACAAATTGTCGTTTACAGGACAGATAGGAAGTTCGCGATGAATTCCCGCTATTGTCATAGGATAAGTTTTCATGATAAATACCATCCTTAAAAAATATACAACTTATCTGAGTTTTATTCCAAGGCTGTTTTCAAGCGCGGCGAGAATGGATTTTACAGCTTCATCGGCTTCCGCGTCGGTGAGCGTTCTGTCGGCTGCTCGGAGCATGACAGCATAAGACATACTCTTCTTGCCGATTCCGATCTGCGGACCGCGGTAGATATCGAACAGCTCAACGGATGCGACCAGCTTGCTTGCGGACTTGACAACGTTTGAAATTGATGCGGCTTCGATTTCCTCATCGCAGACGAATGAGAAGTCTCGCTCGATTGCGGGATGCTTCGGAATTGGGGTGTAGACTATTTCGCGTTTGCGGCAGTCGTAGAGGTTGTCTGATTCGATTTCCGCGAGATATACCTTTGCTCCGATGCCGTAGTTTTCGCTTACCTCGGGATGAGCCTCGCCGAATATCGCAATGCGTTTGTCACCCGAGTAAACTTCCGCACATCTTCCCGGGTGGAATGTGGGTTCGTCTTTCTGAGCTTTGAACACGGCGTCAGTGATACCCGCGATTTCGAGAACCGCCTCAATGTATCCCTTCATTCTGTAGAAGCCCTTTTTGTCGTCTGACGTTGTGAAGCCGAGTGTGATTCGAGCGGGTTCGTCGGGGAGTTCTTCGAGGGGCAGCTTCTTCGGCAGATAAACCTTTGATACCTCGAACAGAGTTACCGCCTGATTTTTCTTCGCGTAGTTGTCGGCGAGAACCTTGAGCATGGAGGGCAGGGTAGTGGTGCGCATAACGGAGGTATCTTCGCCGAGCGGATTGGAGATAACCACGCAGTTTCTGCGGCTGTCGTCCTGGGGAAGTCTGATTTTGTCGTAATACGAGGGGCTGATGAAGGAGAAAGTCTCGATTTCGTCCATTCCCATACCCACAAGCATATCGTGGAGATTGTTGTCGAAAATCTGTCTCTCCGTACGTGCGCCGAGAGTGGGAGTTGCAGAGTCGGAGAGAGTCGATTCAATCTTGTCGTAACCGTACATACGGAGAATTTCTTCCGCAACGTCGTTCATGCAGCGCACATCATCGCGGAATGACGGAACGGTTATGGTGCGGAGGTCGTCCGAAACACCGAACTCGAGCTTTCTCATAACCTCAGCCATGTATTCCTGAGTGAGATTTACGCCGAGGAACTTGTTGATAACTGCGCTGTCGAGGGGAAGTGTGACTTTTTCCTTCTTTACCGGGTAGACATCAATTGTGCCGTTTACAATTTCACCTGCACCGAGGAGTTCAATCAGCTCGCAGGCTCTGTTGAGTGCGGGAAGTGTGTTTTCGGAGTCGAGTCCCTTTTCAAATCTCGCGGAGGATTCAGTTCTCATGCCGAGCTTTTTCGCGGATACACGGACATTTCCGGGATGGAATGTAGCGGATTCAAACACTACAGTTGTGGTGGAGTCTGTGATTTCACTGTTTTCGCCACCCATAACGCCCGCGAGAGCCACAGCCTTGTTCTTGTCTGCGATAACGAGCATGGAGGAGTCGAGCGTATGGGGAATGCTGTCGAGTGATATGAACTGTTCGCCGTCATTTGCGTTTCTGACGTTTATTTCAGAGCCGTCGAGGCATTTGTAGTCGAACGCGTGCATGGGCTGACCATATTCAAGCATGACATAGTTGGTTATGTCGACTATGTTGTTTATTGGTCTTACACCGGACGAGCGCAGCTTCATTCTGAGCCAAAGCGGAGACGGAGCTATTTTTACGTTCTTCACAACTCTTGCGGAATAACGATAGCACTTTTCCGTGTTCTTTATATCTACAGTGAGGTAATTTTTGATGTCGTCGCCGTCGTCGGAGGTGTATTCGCTCTTGGGTTCGTGAAGCTTGAGTTCTTTTCCGAATGTTACTGCGGATTCGCGCGCCAGACCGATTACGGAAAGACAGTCGGGACGGTTTGAGGTAATTTCAAATTCAACCACATTGTCGCGAAGTCCGAGAGCTTCAACCATGTCCGCGCCGAGAGGAATGTCCCCGAGTCCTACGTCGCCGAGAATCAGAATTCCGTCCTCAATTGCGCCGGGCATATCGTGAAGAGTGAGTCCGAGCTCGGCAATTGAGCAGAACATACCTTCGGAAACTTCTCCGCGGAGCTTGCCTTTTTTGATTTTTACGTCGCCCGGGAGGTGTGAGCCGTCAGTTGCGACCGGAACCACAGCACCCTCGAACACGTTTGTAGCCGCAGTGATAATCTGAAGAGGGTTTTCGCGTCCTACGTCAACTTTGCATATGACAAGCCTTTCCGCGTTGGGATGACGTTTTATTTCGAGAATTTTTCCGCATACAACACCTGAAATATCGCCGCCCAGTGTCTCGTAGCCCTCTACCTTTGAGCCCGACATGGTCATTCTGTCGCAATATTCTTTTATACTGATATCGCTGACGTCGGTGTAATCCGCCAGCCATTTCATTGAAAGCTGCATATCCTGTAACCTTTCTGGTTGTTTACCTTATTTGTTTAAATCTTCTGTTATATCAGCCGAGCATGGAATCCACGTATGTTTTGATTATATCGACTGTTTTTTCGCCGGAATTTCCGTTTACCACAATGTCGGCGTGCCATCTCGTCGGCTCGATAAGCTCGTTATGGCGGAAACGCACCGTGTCGATGTAGCGCGATGTTATCTCGTCAAATGTCTGACCGCGATCGGTGAACCTCTTTATGCGCCTGACAAGCCGCTCATCGCTCTCAAGGTCAACGAAAATTTTCAGATCCAGCCGGTTTCTTATCTCGGGCAGATACAGAGCGAACAATCCTTCGATAATTACGACCCTGTGATCTCCCGAATCGAGCTCGGCGTTAAAATCATTGTACATCTCGTCGAGAAGCAGCGCGTCGGGGTGATTGTGCTCGACATATTCAACCCCGGTAATCGGAGCTATGGTTGTAATAAACGGCTTTCTGAAATACGCATCCATGTGGAAAACGCGGCAGTTGTCACCGTAGTATTGGCTCAGTTTTTCTGAAAGCGTGCTTTTTCCGCTACAGGTTCCTCCCGCTATACCGATAACGTACATTTTAGTGTCCTTCCTTTATTCTCAGAACTGGCTGAGGAAGCGGACGTCGTTTTCGTAGAGAAGTCTCATGTCGTCGATGTGGTATTTGAGAAGCGCGATTCTCTCGATACCGACACCGAACGCGAATCCGCTGTAAATCTCGGGGTCGATTCCACACATACGCAGAACGTTGGGGTGAACCATACCGGCACCGAGAATTTCAATCCATCCCTCTCCTTTGCAGAGTCTGCATCCCTTTCCGCCGCACGCGAAGCATGATACATCGACTTCTGCGGAAGGCTCAGTGAACGGGAAGTGGTGAGGGCGGAATCTGATCTTTGTCTCCTCGCCGTACATACGCTTTGCGAACATTTCAAGAGCACCCTTGAGGTCGCCCATTGTTATGCCTTTGTCAACGACAAGTCCTTCGAGCTGGTGGAACAGGGGGGAGTGTGTCGCGTCAACAGCGTCGGAGCGGTAAACTCTGCCGGGTGAAATGATCTTGATCGGAGGCTGAGTTTTCTCCATAACTCTCGCCTGAACGGGGGAGGTCTGAGAGCGGAGCAGTATGTTTTCGGTGATGTAGAAGGTGTCCTGAGTGTCTCTTGCGGGGTGATCCTTGGGAATGTTCAATGCCTGGAAGTTGTAGTAGTCGTATTCAACCTCGGGACCGTCGACTATGGAATATCCCATTCCGAGGAATATGTCCTCAAGCTGACGCTGAACGAGACTCAGGAGGTGATTGTGTCCGGCACGGATTTTTTCGCCCGGAATTGTGACGTCAAGCTTTTCGCTCTCGAGCTTTTCAGCCTGCTCACGCTGTTTTTTCGCCTGAGTGATTTCTTCTATCTTATTTTCGATTTCCGCTCTGATGTCGTTTGCGAGCTGACCGATAACAGGGCGTTCTTCGGCAGACAGCTTGCCCATTCCGCGGAGAACGGCTGTCAGCTCGCCTTTTTTGCCGAGATATTTGATTCTCAGCTCTTCAATCTGCGCGGAGGGAACTTCGAGAGCTGCGAGAGCCTCCGCTTTGATTTTTTCAAGGGTCTCTTTCATTTTGATTTTTTATCCTTTCTGAAATTCTTACTGAAAAATGCATGCCGGGTTAATAAAACAAAAATCCCGATGACCTGACAAAACAGATCAACGGGACGAAAAAACCGCGGTACCACCCGAATTCCGCACAAAAAAGCACGGCACTCTCCGGTTTAACGCACCGACTGACGTTCAGGGCTACATATCGCCGAGACCGCTTGAGCACCGATTGAAATATGCGGTACTCTCAGAAGTGAACAAGCGCGGCAGAACCGACACCGAAGCTCTCAGCTTACTAACTCCGGCTCTCTTTGACGGCGGAAGAACCGCACACTCTTCCTCACAGCGTTTAAATCAATATTTTCATTTTATATTATAACACCAAAAATCTCTTTATGCAAGTGGCATTTCCGAAAATTATTAAAATCTTTTATAAAACATAATTTTTTTAGTAAAACATTGACATTTTTTATATGAAACTATATAATAATTACATTACAGTATTGGAGCAATAAGGAGAAATAAAAATGAAACTGCGCGTTATGACATACAATATTCAGCATGGAAATGTTCATCTCGGCGAAGGTATAGATCTGAGCAAAACCTGCAATGTAATAAGAAATGCGGACAGTGATATAATCGGACTCAATGAGGTTCGCGGAAGAGGACTGCACGACGACTACACCGCTCAGGTTGAGACAATGGCATCGCTTCTCGGATACCACTGTTATTTCGGTCGTTCGATTTATGTCGGCGGAACGGAACCGTACGGAAACGCTGTGCTGTCGAAGTATCCGATCATTGAAGCGTCTGTTGTGAAAATTCCCGACCCGATTTTCCCGAGCGGCAGAATTGAGTCACGCAGTATATGCCGCGCCGTGGTTGAAGTTTTAAAAGACGGTGAAGTCAGACGTCTGGCTGTTCTTTCCTCGCATTTCGGTTTGTCAAATGAGGAGCAGGAGCACGCAGTATCGACTGCCCTCAGCGTTTGTCAGAGCGAAAGCCTGCCGTTTGTTCTGATGGGGGACTTCAACGTGACGCCGGACAATCCGGTTCTCGCTCCGCTGTACAAAAATCTGAACGATACGGATTCGCTTCTTCCGGGCGGCAAAACATTCCCGTCGCACAAGCCCGAGAACAAAATCGACTATATTTTTACCTCCGAAAATGTCAAAATCAACTCCGCGGAGATAATAAACACGGTTGCGAGCGACCACCTTCCGATTACCGCAGATATTGAATTTTAATTTTACATAAAAATAAAGCCTTCCGTGACTTAAAAAATCATGAAAGGCTTATTTTTTATTCAAAGTCAACGTCCGTCATAGACATAATTGCGTTTGTGTCTTCGTCAAGACTGCCGGTTGCAATATATTCTCCGTCGCCGAGTGTGATGATTATTATTCCTGCGTCGGTAAGCACATTTTTCTGTTCATCTGACAGATGAGTGCTGAAATACGGGATTCTGCCTTCGTCAAATAAAGCTCTTTCAAGACGTCTGCCGTATTCGGGTGTCGGAGCGGCGATTATAAGCGGCTTCTGTCCTATGTGACGGCTTCTCTCGGACGATGTAATTGCTGCGTCGGAGGTGAAGCTGTCTTTTGACTCGTCTTTCAAAGCCTCCTGTATAATTCCGCCGCCGGAAATTTCGTAATCGTCGACAATAACAAATCTTCCTGTTGCGGGGAGGGCGGAGTCGGTGTCAAAAGCTATGCTGCGCTCACACTCAATAGTGCAGTCGGCGATGTCGTGCTTGTTGGCCTGAGTCGGAGCGGTGTTTTTTGACAGATTTGAAGCGTCAAGAACACTGTGCAGCTCAACCACACGGCACTTTGTTTTAGCCGTACACGATTTGATAAGGTACTCCTTGCCGACTGTCAGCGGATCTTTTCCGAGCCAGAACATACTTGCACGGAATCTTCTTCCCACGACCGGCGCTTCTTCTCCGACACGGCAGGCTATCTCACCGCGGTGAATATATATCTGTGTTTCCGTGGTGAATCCGCACGACTTGCCCTGTGTGAAAACCTTCGGCTCTCTCTCGGGAGATGGATACATGAACCATTCCTCAAGGTGCTTTACTTTTGTGGTTTTGCCTGATGGGTAAAAAACGACCTCATCTCCGGCTTTGAGTGAACCTGATTCGCAGATTCCCGCGATAATTCTTCTGTCGTCTCCCCCTTCGGTGAACTTGTAGACATCCTCAACCGGCATACGGAACGGCTTTGCGTCATCGCTCTTTCCTCCGTCGAACATATCGAGCTGCTCGAGCACGTCCGCGCTGTTATACCACGGAGTTTTGTCAGAGTGAGATGCAATATTGTCTCCGAGCATAGCGGAAACCGGAATGAAAGCCGCCGGTGTAATTCCGATGGAGTTCAAAAATTCGGTGTAATCCCTGCGGATATTGTTGAAAACTTCTTCGCTGTAGTCAACCAGATCAATTTTATTAACGAGCACCGCTATCTGAGTTATGCCGAGCATTTCGAGCATATATCCGTGACGCCGTGAGTTTTCGCAGATTCCCTCAAGCGCGTCGATAACAAGAAGTGCGGCGTCAGCTCTTGAAGCTCCCGT
>JBJFHS010000112.1:0-4027 GCA_051893885.1 Eubacteriales bacterium | reverse complement strand
GCGCCACGGTGGGAATGCCTCTGGGCAGCGTGTGCGTGCTCGGCATGGGCAAAAAAAATATCGCCGCGGTGATGCTGTGCGAAAACATAATCGTCGATATATTGAGCATCGGCGGAGGACTTGCACTCGGCATACTTCTCTCAAAGCTGGTTCAGGGAGTCCTTTACCATATGCTCGGTCAGAGTGCGGCTCCCCTTGACTTTGGCGTAAACATATACGGATTGACGGTTACAGCTATAGTTTTCCTTGCGATATTCACGCTTATCTACCTCGACTCAGTCCGTCAGGTAGCCTTTTCCGACACAATAGAGCTGCTTCACTCGTCAAATCAGGGTGAGAGAGAGCCGAAAGCAAACTACCTGACGGCAATACTCGGCGTGATATTCCTCGGCGGCGGTTACGTTATTTCGCAGATAGTGGATGATGCCGGCGCAGCGATAGGACTATTCTTTATCGCGGTGATTCTGGTCATAATCGGAACCTACGCGCTGTTTATCTCGGGAAGCGTGGCTCTCGCGAAAACACTGAAAAAGAACAAGAGATACTATTACACCCCGTCGCATTTCATCTCGGTCTCCGGAATGACCTACCGAATGAAGCGCAACGGAGCGGGTCTTGCGTCAATCTGCATTCTCTCCACAATGGTTCTCGTCATGATTTCGTCAACGGTCTGTATGTACATGGGAGTCGGCGCAACCACACGTATGCGATATCGGATGGACATAACGACACATCTGGGGCTGAATTATTCCGACTCTGGCGAAATCGAGCTTTTCAGAGAAAAAATGTATGAGAGCGCAAATCAGCTCGGTTTTACAGTGACTGAGGAAGCTGAATACTACACTTGGTCTATTTACACCGTAAATCACGGCGGTGACAGCTTTACAATTGACAAAACAAATGAAGTATCAAGCAACGAAATCCCGATCGAACTCGACTTTCTCTCCGTCAGCGACTACAACAAATACAATCACTATGGCGAAAAAGTAACTCTCGCGGATGACGAAGTGCTTATTCTGACCTACGACTGCGAATATAATTACGACACAATAACGCTGAACGGCAAAACATATCGCGTAAACGAAAAAAAGGACCTCGTCGGCAGCTTCGATCTGATGAGCAATATTTTCAACTACTCTTCATATCCTCATATTGTAATGTTCTTTCCCTGCGAATTAGTAGATACTGTTGTGGCGTTCAACGATATTGACAGCCCGGAGGAAGCCGTGATGAGCTATTACATCGGCTGGAACATAACACCGAACGATATAGAAAATTCAATCGACCTGACCACCGCTATAGATAACATTTGGTATGACGGCAACACAGGCGAGGGTGTGGACTGGAACATTCACAGTATGTATTCCAAATCATACGCGGAGGATTATTCGTGGACTATAGCGATGTACGGCGGACTGTTCTTCATCGCGGTGATTCTCGGACTGGTGTTTATCGCGGGCGCAGTGCTCATCATGTATTACAAGCAGGTCACAGAGGGCTATGAGGACGCCGAGCGGTATGAAATCATGCAGAAGGTCGGCATGACTGACCGCGAGATAAAGAAAAGCATCAATTCTCAGGTGCTGACCGTGTTCTTTGCACCCCTGATTGCCGCCGGAATTCACACAGCGTTTGCGTATAATATGATAAAAATCATACTCAAAGTGTTCCTCGCGTCATCGGGAAATATTTTTCTCATCTCCACAATCGTCTGCTATGCGGTTTTCGCCGTGTTCTATATCGCCGTGTATCTGATTACTTCAAAGGCATACTACAGAACAGTGAGCCACGGAAAGACCGCAATGCTGAACTGAATCAAAACAAAAAACGGAGCATTACAATTGAAGTTTTGCTCCGTTTGATTTTTATTTTATGGATCTGTTCTGCCGCATTACCTCATAAGCGAGCATTGACGCGGCTGAGGCAGCTGAAAGTGAACCTCCGAACTCTCCGCGGTAGTCGATACGCACAATTTCGTCGGCTTTATCGAGGAGCGAGGAGGAAATCCCACGTTTTTCGCCTCCGACGATGAGGAAAAGAGGAACTCTCATGTCGCACTCAAACGACGAAACGGAATCCCTTATCCCCGCACACACGACCTTGTACCCGTTTTCACGGAAATAATCCGCCGCTGATGTCACTTCGCTCACATAAATCGGGAGAAGCTCCGATGCACCGGCAGATGAACGGCAAACCACTCCGGCTGCACTCATCCAGTTGCGCGGGGATAGCACAATTCCGTCCGCACCGCAGGCATAAAGTGAGCGGAGCGCGTATCCGAAGTTGTACGGGTCCTCAATTCCCTCAAGAAGTGCGTAAAAGCCGTCTTTTCTGATTTCACTTCCGGCGAGAGTGGGAATTGTTCTGTCAGAGCACACCGCGATAATCCCGCCGTGGGTGTTTCCCGTGGTGAGCGAATCTATGACATCTCCCGGGACAAATTCAATGTCAAAACCCATCTCACGGGATTTGTACGACAGCCATGAAAGCTCCTTCGCTTTGCTTTTTCTTTTGTCCTCGTCGACTGTGATTTTTTTTATCCGCCTGTCGCTTATCCCTTTTTCCGAAGCGGAGATAACCGCCCGAATTGAGGTCATGCCCTCAAAAACACACGAATCGGCAAAGCGGGATTCTTCTTTTTTCATCTGTTATAAATTAAAATCAGTCGCGCGCGGCGTTCATCTTGAGGTAAGCGTTGATGAAACCGTCGATTTCTCCGTCCATTACCGCCTGAATGTTTCCGTCCTCAAATCCGGTTCTCGTGTCCTTTGCGAGAGTGTAGGGCATGAATACGTACGAGCGAATCTGCGCGCCCCACTCGATATTGGTCTTGACGCCCTTGATATCGTCGATTTTTTCGAGCTTTTCTCTCTGCTTAATCTCCATCAGCTTGGATTTCAGCATCTTCATCGCGGTTTCCTTGTTCTGAAGCTGGCTTCGCTCGGTCTGACAGCCGACGACTATTCCCGTGGGGATGTGAGTGATTCTGATGGCGGAGTCGGTTTTGTTGATGTGCTGTCCTCCTGCACCAGACGAACGGTGAGCCGTGATTTCAAGGTCCTCGTCCTTTATCTCGATTGTGTTGTCGTCGTCGAATTCGGGCATGACCTCAACCGAAGCGAAGGAGGTGTGGCGTCTGCCGGAAGCGTCGAACGGGGACACTCTGACAAGCCTGTGTACGCCGTTTTCACCCTTGAGATATCCGTATGCGTTTTCACCCTCAATCATGATCGTGGCGGATTTAAGTCCAGCTTCTTCACCGTCGAGCCAGTCGATCAGCTTTACGTTGTAGCCGTGTCTCTCACCCCAGCGTGTGTACATACGGTAAAGCATCTGCGCCCAGTCCTGAGCCTCAGTTCCGCCCGCACCGGGATGGAATGAGATGATGGCGTTGTTCTGGTCGTATTCGCCGGAGAGCAGGATTTCAATTCTCTGCTTTTCCTCCTCGGCTTCAATGGCGCGGACATCCTCCTCAACCTCTCCGACAAGGGATTCGTCGTTTTCCTCAATCGCGAGCTCGGCAAGGGTGATTGTGTCTTCGAGCTTGTTTGCAAGTGCCTCGTATGCGTTGATTTTGTCCTTGATGCGCTTTACTTCCTTCAGTGTCTTTCCCGAGTTTTCCTGGTCGTTCCAGAATTCGGGGTCGGATGTGATTTTTTCAAGCTCCGCAGCTTTATTTCTCAGCTCATCTATTCGGAGTGCCGAGCCGAGTTCTTCGATGTCTTTTCTGAAATTTTCAAGTTTGTATTTAGCTTCTTCAAGTGCGATTATCAAAATTTATTCCTCCAAAATTTTAATCTTAATAAAATTATTTAGCTTCGGCTTACGCTCTGAGAGTTTCATACCATTTTGAAACTTCTATCAGGTTATCGCGACTGACCCGTTTTCCGCCGTGCAGCATCAAATCGAGCATATCGTTTTCCGCGTCAGTGCGATCGTTTTTTTCCGACAGCTTTTTTGTCGTTGCTTTTACCACAATATCAATAAGCAATTTGTTTATCCCGTGCAGCTTTTTTGCGTCAAAGTT
>JBJFHS010000111.1:0-4032 GCA_051893885.1 Eubacteriales bacterium | reverse complement strand
GGACTTTTTCACCTCCCCCGACAACCTTGACCACTACAAGGGCATTGTCGACGCGATGAACTTCCACAAACAGCGCGGACGCTTCTGCTACATCCAGACTCCCGGTTTCTTCGAGCAGTTCAACGGCGTGTTCGGAATTGAAAATCAGCTTCTTTACCTCGCAATGTACCCCGACGAGCTGTATGAGCTGTACAAGCGTCAGGCAGACTGGACAATCCGCTTTGCCTCACACTGCATAGACCTCGGAATTGACATGATTCACATCTCCGACGACTGGGGCGCGCAGAAGGACCTGATGTTCAACCCGAAGCTCTGGTGGGAAATCATTTACCCGAACATGAAAAAAGTAGTCGATTACGTTCACTCGCGCGGAGTTTTTGCCAGCCTTCACTCCGACGGATGCGTTATGAAGGTTGCGGACGGAATCGTTGATATCGGACTTGACCTTGTTCATCCGTGGCAGGAGAGCGCGGGAATGTCCTACGACACATATCTCGAAAAATATTCCGACAAATTTGCGATTCTCGGCGGCATATGCGTTCAGTCGGCACTCGGTATTCTTCAGCGCGACGAACTTGAAGCTGAAATCCGCCGTGTATTCGGCAAGCTGAGAGGCAAGAGATGGATTTGCTGCACCACGCACTTTGTACAGAACCACTGCTCAATCGAGGATCTGGCGTTCGCGTACGATCTGATTTATTCTCTCGCCAGGGAATAAATAGACGAAAACGCAATTCCGTTCCAGCTGAAATTAAGGAGAATACAGAATGAAAGTAAGGACCGGAGAATACAGGCGGTTTTATGACCCGTCAATCGGCGAAAACGAAAAATGGTACATAAACGACCACTGCGTGATAAGGGGTGAGGACGGCTGGCATTTGTTCGGAATAACTCACACCGAGCCTTGCGATCCGCTCGACGAAAAGTGCTGCGCTCACGCAATCGGAAATTCGCTCGGCGACACAGAGTGGAAAAAACTCCCATTCCCGATTGTCACCGAAAAGGAGCGCGGCGAGGCTCACTTCTGGGCTCCGCACGTCATCCGCAATAACGGACTTTACTATATGTACTGGTGCGCGGGTAGTCTTGTGGGCTCGGACAAATATCAGATCATGATGGCGGCGTCGGAGGATCTGTACAGCTGGGAGAGGTGTGAAGTCAATCCCATAATAGTGGATGGATTTGACGCCCGCGACCCGATGGTACTCCGTGTAGGCGAAAAATGGGTGCTCTACTACACCGCGACCTCTGCTCCGACCGGCGGAAATCATGTCGTTGCCTGCGTGACGAGCGACGATCTGCTCCACTGGAGGGACAAAAAGGTTGTGTTCACCGATCCCTCGTCCGGTACTTTCGGCGGTCCGACAGAGTCCCCGTTCGTAGTGTATGAGCAGGGAAAATACTATCTCTTTATCGGTCCGAGAGGGGATTACAACCGAACCGAGGTATTTGAAAGCGTCGATCCGTTCAGCTTCTCCATCGAAAACAAGGTGGGTGAGCTCCCTGCACACGCAGCCGAGGTCATAAAAGACGACGACGGAACGTACTACACCACAAGAGCCGGATGGGGTCAGGGCGGTGTATACATAGCTCAGCTGTATTTTGAATAATTACAAAAAAATTTCCCGAGATATGCTGCAAACTTGCTGTCAATACAGTGAAAGTCAGTCGCGATGAATAAAGGGCGTTCGGAGTAAAATGGACGCTCTTTTTTCTTTTTCTTCAATGGCACGATTAAATTCACACAAGCCGAAAATGATCTGTACTGTGGTATATCAATGATTACAGTCGAAAAAAGATTGAAAGTAGTTCTCGAGTGTGATATACTTTAGCTATAGCAAACAGTAAATTTGTAAGGAAGGAAACAAGCATGAAAAAGGCAATAATCATCAAGCTCATAGTTGTATATTCAATATTATTAGGATTGACTGCAATGCCATTATTATTTAACATTATTACACAAAATAATATTGTTCGTATATCAGGCAGGATGTTCACCTATCTTTTAATGGCAGGTATAGTTCTGATATTTTATAAGAACAGAAAAAATATTTTGCGTGATTTTGGTTATTCATCCGATAATATCGGAAAACAGATTTTAATGGGTGGATTAATATTAATTATTACACTAAGTATTTTTGTGTTAATACCGTTGTTAGCGGGAATTGATAAAGAAGCTGTGTTACAGAAAAAGCAGACTGACATTATAAATATTTTAGGGCAGATAATCTTTTTTATGTTGTTTGTCGGTCCAATAGAAGAGTTTGTTTTTCGTGGGTACTTTCAAAAACAATTAGAGAAAGTGTTGTCTAATAAAATAATTATATGTATAACGGTTTCCCTGCTATTTGGTTTCTGGCATTTCCCGTCCACAATGAGTATTGTTAATGTGATATGTACTTTCGTGATAGGTTTTATATATTCAATATTCAAAACAAAATTTAAAAATTGTACTATGCTGTCAGTTTCATTGGCACATGGTTTGCATGATACGATTATATTTATATTAAGTTGTGTATTGTTGTAAACTGAACTATATGGGGTGCAGAAATGATATACATCTCACATTTTTCATCTCCGATAGGGACGATAACCCTTGCGTCCGATGCTGGCGGAGAATCTCTCGTCGGGCTCTGGCTTCAGGGGCAGAAATATTTTTTCGATACAATGAAAAATCAGCAGGCAACGGAGAGTGAAAACCGCATCCTGCTACGCGCTGAAAAATGGCTTGAGGACTATTTCTCCGGAAAAAGACCGCCGGTGTCTGAGTTGAAGCTCTCTCCGCATGGAAGCGAATTCAGACGCACCGTGTGGGATATCCTCCTCGAAATCCCGTACGGCGAAGTGAGAACCTACGGCGATATCGCAAAAGATGCAGCGTCAAGGCTCGGAGTTAAGCGTATGTCGGCTCAGGCGGTCGGAGGTGCGGTCGGACACAACCCGATTTCGATAATCATCCCGTGCCATAGGGTTGTCGGCTCAGACGGAAGCCTGACGGGATACGCCGGCGGAGTTGACAAAAAGCTGTGGCTGCTCCGGCACGAGGGATATATTCAGAAATAATTTTTATTTAATACATCAAGGGGGATACACAATATGGAAGCATCATTTTATAAAAACAACCGTGCAAAGCTGGAGAAGTACCTTGAAGATGGCTCAATTGTGCTCAGTTTTTCGGGATTTGCGCCGAGAAAAAGAGCGGACGAGGACTACCCGTTCTGTGCCGACCGCAATTTTGTCTACCTGACCGGAATCTCGCGCGACGCCGGACTTATCTTAGCCATGAAGAAAACCGGCGGAGAAGTGGAGGAAAAGCTGTTCCTGCTGCCCGCCGATATGCTCAAGGAGAGATGGACAGGACGCAGAACCAAGGCTGACGAGGCGGAGACGATTTCCGGAATCACCGACATCGCGTACACTGCCGACTTTGAGGATTATTTCAGAAATGCGATGCGCGAGGTAAGCACGGTTTATCTCGATATCGACGGGACGAGAGAAGTTCGCGACTACACCGAGGCCCACCGCTTCGCCGAAAAAGTGAGAGAGGAATACCCCGGCAAAAAGGTTGAGAACATACGCCCCGCACTCGCCGAAATCCGCACAATCAAGGAAGACTGCGAAATCACGGCAATGCGCGAGGCTGTCAGAATCACTGGCGAGGGAATCAAAGCCATGATGCACGGCGTCCGCGACGGAATGAAGGAATACGAAATCAAAGGTCTGTACGACGCGGCTCTCCTGAAAAACGGATGCCTTGAGCCCGCCTTTCCGTCAATTATCTCCGCCGGAGCGAACAATTTCTGCATACATTACTACTCCTACAGCGGAACCGCTCACGATGGGGACATGGTTCTGTGCGACGTCGGCGCGTGCTATGACTATATCGGCTGCGACATCTCAAGGGGATTCCCGTTGAACGGAAAATTCAGCGACCGCCAGAGACTGCTCTACGAAGCCGCATACGCCACGAGCGCACACCTTTTCGACATAATAAAGCCGGGTTATCCGATGGAGGAGGTCGACGCGGAGGCA
>JBJFHS010000110.1:0-4049 GCA_051893885.1 Eubacteriales bacterium | reverse complement strand
ACCACCACTTTTGAAGTTCTTGCCAAGCTTCTTACAAGAAGCGTCCCGTTCCCCTGCGTCCCCCTCGTCCACAGCTGACTCAACTTTATTCAGCCTGAACCTTCACTGCGGCGGTGACTCCATCCGGTGATTTTGCGGAGTAGGATATCTCGACCGAGTCTCCGGGTTCGATGAAGAGCAGGGATTCGTCAAAGGGTTTTGAGAATACGCCGCCGCTTGTCTTGAGGTATGCCACGGTCTCGCCGCCGGTCGTGATGTAGAGTATCTCGTTCACCGTGACTTTTTCGGAGGTCAGCTCGCCGCCGGATATCTCGCGTCCGTTGTCGGCAAGCGCGTTCTTGTATTTCTGGAATACATCCTCCTGCGAAGTGCTCGTCACAACAATGTTGTAGTTGGCAACGTTCACCATCGAGTACATTTTCACAATGCCGGAAGCGTCCTTGAGCACCATAATGTACGTAGCCTCGCCTCCGACGTTGATGAGAGACGGGAACGAAGCGCGGTAACCGTACTGCTGAACCGAGCCCTCCGCCGCCGACATCGCACTGTACTCCTCAGCACCCGCAACGCTGTAGAACCTGTATTCGCCCGTGCGGCTGTTCGAGAGGATGAATCCGATGTTCGCCTCGTCGTTTGAGGTCGAAGTCACACCAGTGAAGACGTAGACGTCGTTTCCGATAATCTTGTAGCCGAAATCAGCCGTAGTCACCGTGCATCCGCGCTGGCTGAACTGCGAGTTGATAAATCCTCCCGACAGCATTCCGTAGTAGTCGTATTTCTGGCAGATGAGGTTGCCGTAGTACACAATGTCAACCCAGTCAGGAGCATCCGCAGGGAGATATTTCTGCGTCTCACCCGTGCAGGCGTCGAGAACCACCACGTATTCAACATCCATCGCCCCGAAAAGACCCGCGTTCGGCTTCATTGTCGAGGCTACCCAGTAGGGGTGACCTTCCTCGTCCACCTCAAAGCATACGCTTCCGAAAATGTCAAACGGGTAGGCAAACCTGAGCGTGCGCATCAGATCCTTTGAGAAATACGCCGACGGACTGTACCTGATGTAGTCGTCCAGACGCACGAATTCTGCGGAAAAGCGCACCGTGTCCACCTTGACGTATCCCGGAATGCCCTGAGAGCTGTTCTGAATCCACTTGAAGAACGAAGCGTACTCGAGCGGCGCGACCTTGTACGGGTGAGATGCCTCGTCTCCGCTGCTTTTCATCGCAATCTGAGTGTAGTTCGACGACACGTTGTACTGCGAAACAAGGTCAGCGAGGGTTCCGAGTGTGCGCGCGCCGATAATTCTCGCCGATGCGGTGTCCATGAGCGCGATATCGGAGACATACTCGGTCTCGGCAATTTCCGTAGCGAAGTCCCCGCTCTCAACCGTTATGAGCGACGAGTAGGTTTTGGCGCGGAAAAGCTGCGAACCCACAAGAGAGCCGATGACAAGGAACGCAGCCACCGCAAGGGTGATGATGAACTGTACTTTGACAAAGCGATTTTTCCGACCGCCTGAGCTATGCAATCCTATTCTGCCGTTGGAAATACGGATTTCATCCGAAAAAATCCTGCCAGTTATCAGCCCGATGATGTAATAGGAGACGAAAACAACTGCGTCGAGGAAGAAGAAGAACGTCCAGAACGCGCCGGAGTAGATTGAAATCGGCGGAAGCGTAGCGTAGTAAATCCCCGCGACCGCGAGAATCACTGCGACAAGATAAACCACAACGCCGGCAGTATGATTCTTTTTCATTTTTTTATTTCTCCTGTTGTTATTTTTTATTTGTTGTTGTTTTGTTTTTTCAGATTTATAGGGAATAAAAGGCGATGCCTTTTAAATTAATTTATTCTCCTGCGCGGAGGGCGCATAAGGAGGCTCCGAAGCCACCTCCTTATGAATCCAGGCTTGTCGTCGTTACGTCAGTTGATATGGTAGAGACATCCCTCGCAAACACCATATGCAGCTGTCACGCCGGAGGGACAATATGCTGCCGCAAAAGGAATACCAAAGGTTTACTTCACTTTATAAAATGAAGAATAAACAAGGTATTCCCATCCGCGGTTAGCATATTCCGTCCGAACAATTTCGTCTTTTTGAGCGTTTTCGCGAGGGATAGCTAACAAAATTAAGCAAAAGTCAAACGTGCCAAACCCCAGCTTAAAGACCCGTCGCGCGAATTCAATACTACTCAATCCCAACGAAATCGCGGCGCGGGTGATTCATAAGAGGGCTCGCGCCGAAGCCCTCTTATGCAGCTGCCGGCTGCCCGGCATAAAATCATTTAAAAGGCGTCAGCCTTTTATTCCTATTTTCCTTATCCCTCAGGTATTCCTCAAGTCCTCCACCTTCTCAACCTTGAGAATGTTCGTGTTCCCCGGCGTGAGAACCGGAACTCCCGCGGAAATTACCACAAGATCCCCCGCCGTAACAAGATCAAGCTCCTTCGCACAGTCAATCGCGTGGCGGAATAACTTCTCCATCGAGTCCTGCTTCAGCGCAAGTACCGGATATACCCCCCACGAGAGCGAGAGCTGGTGGAACGTCTTCTGCTCCGGCGTCGCCGCAACTATCGGCTGGGTGGGACGGAACTTCGACATCCTTCGCGCACTCTTTCCCGTCGTCGTCAGCGTTATGATAGCCTTCGCCTTTATGTCGGACGCTGTAGTGCAGGCGGCGTCGCACAGCGCGTTCGTAACGTCCGAGTAGTCGATGTCGTATGAAATCGAGCCGAAAACATCCGCCGCAAACGCATCGTTCTCAGCCTGCTCCGCTATCTTCGCCATCGCCTTTACCGCACGGAGAGGATATTTGCCCGCCGCAGTCTCACCGGAGAGCATGACCGCGCTCGTTCCGTCGAAAACAGCGTTCGCCACATCCGAAATCTCCGCTCTCGTCGGTGTGGGGTTTTCTATCATGGATTCGAGCATCTGAGTCGCCGTGATGACCATCTTTCCCGCCTGATAGCACTTTTTGATGAACTTTTTCTGAAGCCCCGGAAGCCGCTCGAAATCAACCTCGACGCCCATGTCACCTCTCGCAACCATTATGCCGTCGGAATAGCGGAGGATCTCGTCAAAGTTTTCGATTCCCTCAAGGTTTTCGATTTTCGAGATAATTTTGATGTCGTGACCGCCGTTGTAGTCGACAAATTTTCTCATCCCGATTATGTCATCCCCGCTGCGGACAAAAGATGCGGCAATAAAATCAACATCGTTTTCAATGCCGAAAAGAAGGTCGGACTTGTCCCGCTCGGAGAGGTGCGGCATATCGAGGTGGACGTTGGGAATGTTGACCCCCTTGCCGTCCTTTATCACGCCGCCCGATATAACGGTGCATTGAATCTCCCCCTCGTCAGTTCCCGAGACAGAGAGCTCGATCGCGCCGTCGTTCAAAAGAATCCTGCTCCCGCTCGTGATCTGGCGAGGCAGTCCCTTGTACGAAATTGAGGCGCGTGAGGAGTTTCCGAGAATTTCTTCCGTGACAAGGGTGAAGCTCGAGCCGGTTTCAAGCTCGGCAGACCCTCCCTCAAACTTGCCGAGACGCACCTCCGGGCCCTTTGTGTCGAGCATTATCGCACACGGCTTGCCCAGTCTTGCGCGGATTTCCTTTACCCTTTCGATAACCTTGAGATGCTCCTCGTGCGTCCCGTGAGAAAAATTGAGGCGCGCAACGTTCATGCCCTCTTTTATCATCTTCTCAATCATTTCCTCGGAATTCGACGCCGGCCCCAGAGTACATACAATTTTTGTTTTCAGCATATATCTAAACTCCTCTCCAGATTTTAAAAACTTTACCATTTTATATTATACCACCGCCTGCTCCGAAATTCAAATTAAATTTTAGTAAAGTTTGATTCGGGGGGACGAGGGGAACGGGACGCTTCTTGTAAGAAGCTTGGCAAGAACTTCAAAAAGTAGTTATCTTTTATAGTTCAGTGCGTGTGGTGGCGGTATCACTTCGGACGAGTCAGCCTGCCTCGCGGGCGTGATTTAGACATCCTCGACCTCAGAAAGGGTGGAGCGAGCTCGCAGGGACCGCCGAGACC
>JBJFHS010000109.1:0-4052 GCA_051893885.1 Eubacteriales bacterium | reverse complement strand
CTTCGGGAATTACGGTATAATAACCTACGCCATAGCCGTAAAGTACATCGTCACCGTCCATTACATAGCTTGCGTTGACAAGTGTAGTGGTGGGATATGTCACATATGCAAGGCAGTCCATGCCGTCTGCGGATTCGCGAACAAGGGCTTCACCGAGAATATCACCGCCGCGTCCGCCTCTTGAGCCGTAACCGATGTAGGGAGTTCCTGCCTTGATAACTGCGATTTCATCTTCGGAGGGAGCGCTTGCACCGATTATAGCGTCAGCTTCAGCAGCATCCTTTGTAATGTCGAAATTCATCATTTCAAGAGCAAGGCGGTCATAGTTCCAGTTTGCGTTTGTCACGTACGGTGTCTTTATAAATCCGGCTTCGCTGTCGGAGAGAGGAGTTCCAACTACGTAAACAGAGGGAGCCTTTGTGATGACGTTCGCGCCGGGAACTGCGTCGTAAGAAATGCCGGTGCCGGTCAGGATGTATTTGTCTGCTACTGTGAGCCATGCGTCGTAGGAGCATACGAAATCAGCGTAATATTCGCTTGACTCGTCCGTTACCATGCCGACGGTTTCGCCCGCTTTAAGGAGAGCGTTGACAGCTGCGGTGGAGTCTTCAGATGCGTTGGAGATGATAACCTGGTCGTTAGTCTTGCCTGTGAAAGCGGAGGTTACGTCTGCGAGGTATTCGAGGCAGCTTTCGTAATCCATCCACTCACCGCAGACAGCCTTGATTGCTTCGTAAGCGGCGGGTTCTGCAACTGTTACAACATCAAAGCCGCGGGTTTCGCCGAATGTAGTGATGCCTTCGGAGTAAAGGTCTGACCACTGCTGGATGAGAGTGCCGTCGTAGAGAGCGCCGTTTGCTACGGAACGCTTTGCCTGATACATGGAGATCACCATTGTGCCTGCGGGATATGTAACTCCATTGTATTCGGCTTCGGATTCGGTTACGAGAACCTTTACGTCGTTGCGGGAGAGCCATTCCATCATATCGTTAGCCGCCTGAAGGTTTGTCTGGTTCTCTGCGTCAAGCGGGATGATGTAGCATTCGGGATAGAAGTTGCCGTTCTGACCTTCGCCGTCAAATTCGGGGCGGAAGAGATCCATTTCGGCGCCTTCTGTGTCGTACTGGTCGGTGAACCACTGACCTACGAGCTCATATGCGTCGGAGTTTGCGTTTGTTACACCGCGTTCAAAAATGCCAACCTGAGCGGTGATATATCCGAGCTTTTCGGAAGCGATATAGTCTGACTGACCGAGGCAGCCGTACTGAATGAGTGCAGCGCCGGCGTCGTTGTAACCGGGAAGCTCAACGGTGTAGGAAACTGTGCCGTGGAGCATAGCAAACTGAGGTGTGTAAGAGGTGGACATATCATCCCACGGCTCCCAGTAGGGAAGGGTGTTTCCATCTTCGTCAACTGTGGAGTAGAGGTAGTCTCTCTGGGGAATTACGTAGCTGTTGTAGGTGTCGTTGTTTGCCACAGCCGCGATACCGAGAGCTTCACCGCCGTATATAAGGTGCTCGGCGAGGAGGTCGTATTCAAAGTTGGGCTCGTGCGGAGGATCGCAGGGTTCGCACTGGAAAGCTGTGACACGTCCGTGGAATTCCGTGAAGGAAACGGGGTTGAATGTGCCGATGAGCTTCTGCATATTCTGAGTTTCCTCGGTTGTCTGGAAGGAGTTGTCGCGGTTGAGGTCGTATCCGTTGGAGGCAGTACGGGTTATATATTCGCGTCCTTCAACGTTTTCCTCAGGCACGATGATGAAGAACACATCTTTGAGAAGTTCGTTCACATCGACTGCAATTTCTTCCTGAGTGTAGTATTTGTCGAGGTCGACCACACCGGAACCTTTATTACCTGCCTTGATGAAGCCGAGGTATTCGGTCATATCGGCGATAAGGTCGGGTACGTTCATGCCCTGTTCTTCCATTTCGGCTGCAAGTTCCGCTTCGCCTTCTTCGGTAAGACCGGTGAGCTTATTGTATGTGATTACACCGTCTCCGGCTGCGGCTTCAAGAATCGACCAAGCGAAATCTATGATGCCGTCGGTAGCAGCAACCTCGTTCGCATGAATGTTTGAATACATCACGGGAACACGGAGGTCGTCATATACGCCGGAGGATATGTCTGCGAGAGTCTCGGTGGGTTCTGTTTCAGCCTTTTCGGTGAATTCGAGCCAGTCTGCAACTGAGGAAGCGTCGTCAGCTATAATAATGTAGGGCATATCCATCGGCTCATAAATTTCACCAGAGGAAAGTCCCATTGAAAATCTTTCAGCGTAGACAGAGGTGTTTTCAGCGGCGAAATCAACCATCGCGTCTATTTCGTCATAAACCTCAGCCATTGTGTGGAAGTCGTCGTAGGGAGTGATTTTTACTTCAACGCTGCCGAGTTCTTCGCCGTCAACGGAAGCGGTGAGGTTGAACCATCCGCACACGTCAAGGTAGGAGCCGCCGTTTGAGTGAGGTGCGCTGTAGTCGGGGCTGCCGTCTCTGCCGGTGAAAAATGTGTCGGCGCTGAACTGTGCAACAACATATTTCTGTCCGTCAACTTCATCCATTGTTGTGGTAACTTCGCTGAAGAAGGGTTCTCCGTTTGATGCCACCCATTCGGTGAGAGCTCCGCCGGCGAGCTGATTCGGATATTTTTCTGCGTCGTTGTAGGGCTTGTTTTCATTTCTTGTCATAGTCCATACGACGGCGGCGGGGTCGATCTCGGAGTCAACCGGAATCATTGCCTTATATTCACGCGGTTCGGACAGGGATATCATGTCTTCGCCGTTTTCCGAAACGTTTTTGAACACAGCTGCGGCACCGGTTGTCTCATAAGCTGTAACTGCGGGCTCGTCATCGGCCGACACCATTACAGGAGCGAGCTGGAGCGCGAGTGAGAGGGTCAGGACAGCTGAGAGCAGCTTCTTACCCCCATTTGAATTGTGAGTCATTTTATGTACTCCTTTTGTTCTATGTGTATTTGGAATGCCAGATTTTTCATCCGCACATGATTATAGCACTCCTTTATGGAAAATGCAATAGGTAAATGAAAAAATATTCAAAAAAAAGAATAATTATTTAAGGCAGATTTTGTATAGGTTCAATATACGCCCGTGAAGTGAGCTGCAGGAAAATTAAAAATTACCTCCGAGCCGACCGCACGCACAGCCGAAGCAAAAAAAATTCGCGCATATTAAAAAAAATCATACGCTATTGATTGACTTCCCGACCTTGTCATGGTATAATATTAAAGATAATAATAACTATAATTTCGGAGGTTTCACATCAATGAAACACATCAATACTCTCAATACAAAAAATCTCTGCGCTTCCGCTGCAAACGGCGGCTGCGGTGAATGCCAGACATCCTGCCAGTCCGCGTGCAAGACCAGCTGCGGCATCGCTAACCAGGCTTGCGAAAACACCGGAAAGAAGGCTGCAAAGCGCATCCGTACTCTCGTTACAAAGAATCTCTGCGCTTCCGCTGCAAACGGTGGCTGCGGTGAATGCCAGACATCCTGCCAGTCCGCTTGCAAGACCAGCTGCGGCATCGCCAACCAGGCTTGCGAAAACAAATAATCCGCCGCATAAGATTGCAGTTATCATAGGATAATCACCTTTGTGGTGAAATGAAATGTCGCCATGCTCCGGCGGCATTTTTTATGATTTGATTTGGAGGAAATGAGAATGATACATTGCTATAAGCTCGGCGGACTGAACATCGTACTTGATATCTGCTCCGGCTCGGTTCATGTGGTTGACGAGGTCGCTTATGATATGATAGAGAGCTTTGAAAAGTTCGACCGCGGCACCCTGATTGACAAAATAGCCGAAAAATACGCCGGCAGGGATGACGTAACACGCGAGGATGCGGAGGAATGCTACGAACAGATCGTTGAGCTGAAAAATGAGGGAAAGCTGTTCACTCCCGACACCTTTGAGCCTTTGGCCGGTGAACTGAAGCAGAAAAACGACGGAATCGTCAAGGCCCTCTGCCTCCACGTCGCCCACACCTGCAACCTGAACTGTTCATACTGCTTCGCAAGCCAGGGAAAGTACCAC
>JBJFHS010000108.1:0-4055 GCA_051893885.1 Eubacteriales bacterium | reverse complement strand
TAATTTTTCACCCTTGACGCCGGGTCGGTTTTTCCGTATTCGCTTATTATCTCATTTCTCTTAGACGATTTCGGACATATTCTGTCGTACACATACAAAACCTCATTTTCTCCGCTTTTTTCAGCCATGCCGCACCTCCTTCCGCGCTGAAATTCCGATTATTTTTTGGTTTTCTTTTTTGCCAGCTCGCACAAATCGTTGTAAATCAGCTTGTTTGAGTCGTGGACAGCGAACTGCCGGATTTTTTCACCCATCTCCGCACGGATTTTTTCACCGTCGGGTGACAGCAGCCGCTCGACTTCTTCAATAAGCGGTTTTGCGCCGTCAGCGAGGTCTTTTTCCTCGAACAGGGCAGCTGCACCGGCGTCGGCGAGAACCTTGGCGTTTTTGTACTGGTGATTTTCCGCGACATTGGGTGACGGGATGAAAACCGAGCTCTTTCCGGTTGCGGCGAGTTCGGATATTGTCATGGCTCCCGCGCGGTTTATCGTAATGTCCGCCGCCGCCATTCTGAGTGGCATATCGTAGATATATTCGCACAGCTCGATGTTTTCGCATTTGTCGAGCCCCATCTGCTTGAACTGCGACGTACAAAGCTCGAGTTCGATTGAACCGGTCGCGTGGATGTGGTAAACCTCCGGGTGATGAGCGGTGAACTCCCGCATCAGGCAGAGAACAGCATCGTTTACCTTTTCCGCCCCCATGCTTCCCGCGTACGAGAGGATGATGTACTTGTATTTGCCGTCGATTCCGAGCTTTTTTCTCGCCTCATCACGGCTGAGCGACGAAAATCCGCCGAGAATAGGGTTTCCGACCTTCATCAGCTTTGATTTGTCGCAGTTAAGGCTCTCGCCGGTTTTCTCAAAATTGAGGTAGATTCTGTCGACGCAGTTCTGCAGCATTTTCACGGCGACTCCGGCGATGGCGTTTGACTCGTGCAGCGCGGTCGGAATTCCCATCTGCGACGCTGCTTTCACGACGGGCCACGAGACGTATCCGCCGGTTCCCACGACGATATCGGGTGCAAATTCCTTTATGATTTTCTTCGCCTTCATCGGAGAAGTGAGCGCGAGGTATGCCGCCTTGATATTCGAGAGCGACAGGCTGCGCTTGATTCCGCGGACCTCGACGTAATACAAAGGATAGCCCGCTTTCGGGACGAGCTTGTTCTCAATTCCCTTTTTCGTGCCGACGTAAGCTATTACAGCCTCCGGGTCGTTTTGCTTAATCGTGTTGGCGATAGCGAGCGCGGGATTTACGTGTCCACCCGTTCCGCCGCCGGTCATTAAAACTCTCATTCAGAATTCTCCGATACTGTTTTTGTATATAAATTATAGACGCTCTTCGTGAACAGTTCAATCCATACCGAGCTGACGCATCATTTCCTCGCGCTCGATATCGGACTTTTTGCGGTAATACTGGCGCGAGATCGAAAGCAGGATTCCCATCTCCATCATGAGTACGACAAGTGAAGAGCCGCCGTACGAGAAGAACGGGAGCGTGATTCCGGTGTTCATGATGAGGTCGGACGCCACGCACATATTGAGAAACGCCTGAAGTCCGACGTGCGTGGTGATTCCGAACGCCGTGAGCATTGTGAATTTGTCGGGAGCTCTCAGCGCGATGACGTAGCCTCTCCACACAAAGAGTATGAACAGGACTATCAGAAGCACCGCCCCGACAAATCCCCATTCCTCACACCAGATTGAAAAGATAAAGTCCGTGTGCGCCTGCGTGAGGTAGCTGTACTTCTGTCTGCTCTGCCCGAGTCCCACGCCGAACAGCCCGCCCGAGCCGATCGCGTAAAGGCTCTGTGTGGTCTGATAAAAATCACTGAGGATGTCTGCGTTTTCGTCGGTGAAGGTTGTGATTCTCTTGAGCGCGTACGGGTTCATCGCGAGGAACAGCCCGATCACAGCGCCGCCTATCGGAATTACGGTTTCGAGGAGCCATAATATCCTGCATCCCGCGACAATCATCATAAAGAAGCCGATTACTCCGATGATAATTGTGCCGGAGAGGTGTTTTCCGATAAGCACGAATATACACGCGCCTCCGAGAATAAGGCAGGGGTAAATTATGTTGTATTTGTAGCTTGTGAAGCCGAGTTTCAGCTCCTTCATCTGCTTCTCATATCTGTCCGCATACCACGCGAGCATCAGTACAAGCGAAATCTTCATCAGCTCAGACGGCTGCAGGTTGAACAGTCCCGGTATCGTAATCCAGCGAACTGCTTCACCCTCGGCGTTTCCTTTGAAGAAAGTGTAAATAAGCAGCGCCATCGAGACGAAATACGCCGTGAAAACCACAAATTTACTCTTATAGAACTTAACGGGGATGATCAGTATTTCAATTGCCATCGCCGCGCCGCCGATCAGGAGAAACTTTATCTGTTTTAAAATGTAAAAGTTGCTGTTTTCGTCCTCCGATATTGCAAGGGGATAGCTTGCGCTGAAAACGGTTATCGTTCCGAGAGCGAGAAGGATCAGGATGATGACGAGCATGAAAACATCGATTCCGCCGCGTATTCTGACGACTTCCTCCTGCCATTTCCGCTCTTTTTCCAGCTCATTCCGCTCGCGCTTTTCACGCCTCTGCAGCTTTTTCTGCTCTGCCGGGGTGAGCGAGGTGATTCTCCTCTGCGCGGTCATGTTCTGTACTTTCTTCGCCTCTCCAGCGCGGAAGGTGTAGTTTTTATCGCTTCGTGAACTGCCCGGATTTCCCACCCTCAGGGTATTCCGAGCGGTATTGGGGGCGGAACTTTGCCTCTGCGAAGCATTTCTCTGAGAGCTGACTGATTCCGGCGTTCTGTGCGCGTGCGTGGTTCTGCCGTTATTCCGGTTATTGTCCAAATCAAGCCCTCCTTTTTTTGTGCTTATGTATCTCTCCCGTTTATCTCATCCCGAATGCAAGTGAGACGACAGCTGCTGTCGCGGTGACAACGGATGCGACAACGACGATTTTTATCTCCGACCAGCCGCATTTTTCAAAGTGGTGGTGTATCGGAGCCATCTTGAAAAGTCTTTTGCCGTGAGTCAGCTTGAAATACGTCACCTGAAGCATAACGGAGGCGGTTTCGATTATATAAACTATGCCGAAAACTATGACAAGGAGCGGGTTGTTCATCAGAAATGCTCCGCCGACGACAAGACCGCCGAGGTACAGCGAACCCGTGTCTCCCATGAAAACTCTCGCGGGGTAGAAATTGTACACGAGAAATCCCGCGCATGAGCCGACGAGGAGAGCTCCGAGCAATATCAGCGTGCCGTCCGGTTCGGCGAGAGAATTGAGATAGCCCGCCGCCGTGAAGAACAGACCGACGACAAGTGTAACGCTTGAGCAGAGTCCGTCAATTCCGTCGGTGAGGTTTACGCTGTTCATGATTCCGGTGAGAAGAAGCATCGCGACGACGTAGTAGAACACCCCGAAGTCGACGGTTTTATCGAAGAATGGGAAGTAAAGCTCGGTTTTCATATCGCACACGAGGGACATTCCGAGCAGATACAGCGCCGAGACAATGAACTGGAGCGCGAACTTCTGCGGCGCGGTCAGACCCTCGTTCTGCTTTTTTCTCAGCTTAGCCGAGTCGTCGATGCAGCCGATGAGTCCGCCGGAGAGTCCGAGAGCGAGGGTGAACACAAGAGGAAGTGCGGAACGGATTCCGTCCGTTATTCCGAGATACACGCTTCCCGCGAGTCCGATAACCACTGACGAAGCGATGAAGGCGAGCCCGCCCATTGTGGGAGTTCCCTCTTTGCTTTTGTGCCACCTCGGCCCTATCTCGAGGATTTTCTGTCCCATTTTATGGCTTTTCAGTACCGGTATAAGCCAGCGTGAAATTGCGACTGTGCCGAGGAATGTCAGGAAAAGCGCTGCGGCGTACATTATGTTATACTTCATTTGTCGTTGTTTCCTTTATCAAGCTGAGATTTTATCGTTGGATTATTTTATCTTTTTTTGCGTGACCTGCGTTTTTTGATACAGTCGATTATTCTCTCAGGCTGAACCGCGCGGCTGGCTTTGACGAGCAGTATATCGCCCGGGCCTATCGCCTG
>JBJFHS010000107.1:0-4056 GCA_051893885.1 Eubacteriales bacterium | reverse complement strand
TGATGACTACAAGAACGAATGTGCCAAAAAGACGGAATTTGAGAGAACTCAGCTTGTCAAGGATAAAACCGGTGTGAGAATCGACGGAATAGCCGCCATAAACCCCGTAAACGGCAAGGAAATCCCGATTTACATCTCCGACTATGTCATGATGGGCTACGGAACAGGAGCTATCATGGCTGTTCCGGCACACGACGACAGAGACTACGCGTTCGCCAAGAAGTTCGGTATTGAAATAATCGAAGTAATACAGGGCGGCGATATCTCAAAAGAAGCATATATCGGCGACGGCCCGATGGTAAACTCCGGCTTCCTCAACGGAATTACAACCAAAAAAGAAGCAATCGCGAAAATGCTCGAATTCCTCACTGAGAAGGGAATCGGCGAAAAGGGAATACAGTATAAAATGAAGGACTGGGCATTCAACCGCCAGAGATACTGGGGCGAGCCCATCCCGATCGTCCACTGCCCGCACTGCGGTATGGTAGGCGTTCCGTACGAAGAACTTCCGCTCAGACTCCCTGATGTGGATAATTTTGAGCCCGGTGAAGGCGGAGAAAGCCCGCTCGCAAAAATTGACTCGTTCGTGAACTGCAAGTGCCCGAAGTGCGGCGCTGATGCAAAACGTGAAACTGATACCATGCCTCAGTGGGCCGGTTCGTCGTGGTATTTTATCCGCTACTGCGACCCGCACAACGACAACGCAATCGCGTCTGACGAAGCAATGAAATACTGGCTCCCCGTCGACTGGTATAACGGCGGAATGGAGCACGTGACCCGTCACATGATTTATTCGAGATTCTGGCACCGCTTCCTCTACGATATCGGCGTTGTTCCCACGGCTGAGCCCTACGCAAAACGCACCGCACAGGGTCTTATTCTCGGTCCTGACGGCGATAAGATGAGTAAGTCAAAGGGAAATGTGGTCGACCCCAACGATGTAGTAGATGAATACGGCGCGGATGTGCTCAGAGTTTATATCCTCTTTATGGGCGATTACGCCTCCTCGGCACCGTGGAATGAAAGCAGCGTCAAGGGATGCAAGAGATTCCTCGACAGAGTTGCAGCTCTCACAGATATGCTCTCGGAAGAAAAATCCGATAAGCTCGACGTCGCGTTCAATAAGACAATCAAAAAAGTTACCTCAGACATCGAGGATATGAAGTTCAACACCGCAATTGCCGCAATGATGTCACTCCTTAACGATATTTACGACAACGGCTCGCTCACAAAGGAACAGCTGATTGATTTTATTTCGATTCTTTCTCCTTTCGCACCTCATCTCTGCGAAGAAATGTGGGAAAATATCGGCGGTAAAGGCTTCATTTCCACTCACGCATGGCCTACATTCGATGAATCAAAAACCAAAGACAACAAAGTCGAAATTGCTGTGCAGATTTGCGGCAAGCTGAAGGGAACGATAACCGTAACTCAGGACACAACAAAAGATGAAGCCATTGCCCTCGCGAAAGCCGACGAAAAAATAGCTTCGCTTATCGCCGGAAAACAGATTGTAAAGGAAATTTACATCCCGGGAAAAATCGTAAACATCGTTGCCAAGTGAGATAAGTGAGATAAGTAAGATTAAAATATTCAATTCTGAAAATATTTTGCATTTTCTTATTGACAAAATAAAATATTTCCTGTATAATATCAAAGGGTAAAATAAATAATATTTACCTTTGCTGAAAGCGAAGGGAGGGAATAGAGAAAAATGGCAGAAATCAGAGTTAAAGAAAATGAATCGCTTGAAAGTGCTCTTCGTCGTTTTAAGAGACAGTGCCAGCGTTCAGGCATTCAGGCCGAGCTTCGCAAAAGAGAATGTTATGAGAAGCCCAGCGTAAAGAGAAAGAAGAAATCCGAAGCTGCAAGAAAGCGCAAGTATAAATAATTCTTTCTGAAAATAATAAAGCAAATGGGAATCAGTCGGAAATGATTGGTTCCCTTTGTAATTTTTATATAAAATCATATTGACAATACAAAATTTTCTTGTTATAATAACCACATACGTATTTTGATACAGTAATTTAATTGTAGACTATAAATAATTCCGAAATATCGGAAAAATATAAATGAAGGAGAAAAGATATGGCAAAAATCAAAGCGGCGTTCATAGGTTGCGGCGGCCGTAACGGTGTTCATCTTCAGAAGTGCATTGACATGGGAGACGTTGAATTTGTCGGCTTCTGCGATGTGGTTGAAGAAAGAGCATATTCCTACGCTGAGAGAACCAAAACAGACCCCGAAGGCAAAATTTTCAGATGCTATAAGGATCTTCTCGACAAAACTAATCCCGAGGTTATTTTTATCGCCGTTCCTCCGCATCAGCACGGTGAAATCGAACCCGCGGTTATCGAAAAGGGAATCCCGTTCCTTATCGAAAAGCCGATCGCGCTCGATCTTAAAACCGCTGAAAATATCGGCGAGATGATCAAGAAAAAAGACCTCATCACCGCTACCGGATTCCAGGACAGATACCAGAACCTCACTCAGATTATGAAAGACTACATAAAGGATAAAGAAGTTGGTCTTGTTTCCGGTGCATGGTTCGGCGGAATTCCCGGCGTTGAGTGGTGGAGACGTATGGAAACCTCCGGCGGTCAGGTAGTAGAGCAGAATATTCATATCTTTGACCAGGCGCGCTTCCTCTTCGGCGAACCTCTTTACGTGAACTGCGCGGGTGCGAGAGGAATTGTTGACGGCGATAAGTACGGTGTTCCCGGATACAATGTTCACGACTATTCGTCAGCCGTTATTAAATTCAAGAGCGGCGTAATAGCCAATATCTTTACCGGATGCTATGTTCAGGCAGGCGGCGGAATGCAGAGCGGCATGAACATCTACTGCAAGGATGCAACCCTTGAATATGCACTCCGCAGCTGGCTCAAGATTCGCGATATCAACGGAGAGCAGTATTACGAGAGAGGCGAAGAACAGACCGGCATCATGGATAAGATTTTCCTCGATGCAGTCCGCACCGGCGACAGATCAAAGATTCTCGCAGACTACGACAATGGTATAAAGTCACTCAGACTCTGCCTTGCCTGCAACGAATCAATTGAAACCGGCAAAACAATATTCTTCTGATAATTTAATTAACCCGATAAAATTTATTAATCCGATGCTAAGCAGGAAATTTCCCGAGCATCGGGTTATTTTTTGTAAAGTTTATAATAATTTTACATACGTGTAATTTGAACATACCATATTGATTATAAAATATATTAAAAATATCATTGTTCAGATTGAGTATAACATGAAAAAATTGCTTCTAATAATAAATCCTGTAACTGCAAAATCCGCCATAACCCCGCATCTGATAGATGTTGTTGACACGTTTGAGCGCGGCGGATATACGGTAAATATTCATATTTCGCAATATAAAAACGATACCTGTGAAATAACAGAACAACATGGCTCGGAATACGATACCATTGTTTGCGTAGGCGGTGACGGTACTCTCAACGAAACAGTATCGGGCGTCATGAAGCTCGAAAAAAAGCCGTGTGTCGGATATATCCCCGCCGGTACTACAAACGATTTCGCCGGAAGCTGGGGCATACCGCAGAAGCCGCTCGACGCCGCGAAAAGTATTGTTTCAACCGAACCGTCATCGACCGATGTCAGCCTTTTCTGCGGAAAACCGTTTGTCTATGTCGCAGCATTCGGGGTTTTTACGGAAGCATCATATCAGACTCCTCAGCAGCTCAAGCAGAGCCTCGGAAGAACCGCGTATATCCTCGAGGGCATAAAGAGCCTGTCGTCAATAAAGCCGTGGAAAATTTCGATAGAACACGATGAGGGAAGCGTTGAGGGTGAATTTCTCTACGGGATGATATCGAATACACGCAGAGTCGGCGGTTTCGAGCTGAAAATGAAGGACGATATCAGCATTTCCGACGGTCTCATGGAACTGATTCTGATACGAAATCCAGCGAATCACTTCGACAACGCTAAAATGCTGAACGCGGTTCTCGCACAGGACACTTCAAGTGAATATATCACGTTTGTCCATACAAAAAATATCAGATTCCACACCGACGAAGAACTGCCGTG
>JBJFHS010000106.1:0-4059 GCA_051893885.1 Eubacteriales bacterium | reverse complement strand
TAATACAGCAAACTGTCATTCAATGAACCGCCTGTAATGAAACAGCCGTCAAATAATTCGTGCTTGTAATCACCATTCGGCAAAAGTAATTCAGGATCATTGTCCTTTGTCGAGCAACCGCATAAACCTGTGATAAGCAAAAGGAAATACGCCGTACATATGGCTGTGGTGACGGTGCGCGTTGTTGTCCGTGTAAAAATCGTCTGCCCACTCCTTGAGAGAGCCGTCCTCGTTGTATTTGTAATCCGGCAGAAGTGACAGCATCTTCTCCCATGTCTCTCTCTTATCCGCGTACAGACCGGTCAGCTCGGATGCCTCGAGAAGGTCAAGCAAAAGCTCACGGCAGGCGGCAATGTCAAGAGAAGCGTTTTTTGCAACCTGCGCCCAGCTGCCCAATTTCTGCATGGTGGACAGCGGCACATTTTCTGGCGAAGTACAGGGATAGAACTGATATTTTCCGTCCGGCCCGACAGTCAGAAAATCCTCATAGAACAACGCCGTCTCAGCCATAAACGGAAGCGCGTGTTCACACAGATAACATTCGTCGCCGGTATAACGGTAATAATCATAAAAATGCTGTGACAGCCATGCGGCTCCGGCAGTCCAGTTGATTATATGGTCGGCGAGACATGCTGCTTTTCCGCTCTCCGGCGTGTTGACGGAATCGACGTAAATGCCTCGACAGCCGTAGATTTTTTTCGCGTTTTCCCGAAAATCATCCATGAAGCCTTCGACGTAATCCAACGCCATCCTCATATATGGAACCAGATTTCCGCTCAGCGCCTGCCAGTGAATCATCTCAAAGTTTACATTGAACATATGGATTGCCCAGAAGCTGCTGTATGTACCGTTCCAGAGTCCGACAAGGTGGGTGGGCTTTCCCTTGGGGTCTGACGAGCAGAGAAAGAGATATCTGCCGTAGGCATACATTTTTTCCGTCAGCACATTGGACATTTCACTGTCGTATGCCTCAAGTAAAAGCTGCTCGTTGCTGGGGTCTTCGCCATCGACAGGCTCGGTGAGAGATAAATTCACGCCATGGAACAGTTCGCTCTGCTTAGCTGCATGAGGAGTCAGAGCCGTGTCGTAATCTTTGAGCTCAGCGAGCTGCGCTTCTGCATCCAAAAGGCCTGTCTGACGTTCTTTGCCGACAAAGACTGCGGTGACGAGAAGAACCTCCTTTGCTCCGAAGACGTGAATGTTCTGTTTTCCGCTCTCTGTCACACCGCCGGTCTGACTGACGCGCATCACCGCACCGTAGCTTCCCATCGCGGGCTGATATACCGTTGTGTTGTCCGCAGAGAAGCAGATCGTGTCGTCCTTCACGCTGATTTCAGGATTCTCGATCATGTTTGAGTGCATGGTTTCACTGTCATGTATGCTCAGCGCCACATCCGCGTTAATGGTTCTGCTTCCGTCGGCGGTAATGCGGGTATAGCACAGGCCGTCCTCTCTTGAAACAAAGGTAGAACGGACAAACTTTGTGTCTCCTTCCTGCCATGAAACACGGACTTCAGCCTTTTCCATGTCGATTACACGGCGGTAATGCGAAAATGAAACATTGGTGTGGTTGTCGATACGGATATCGCAAACCGGGAACGGGCTGGCTGTATCAGCTGAGTATCCCGCGTCACGAAGGGCACTTGAAATAACACCGTTGGCGAGATCGGGGCGTTCCTCATCCAGAAGCCGGCGAACCTCCGACAGGGAAGAGCTTACATCCGGAATATCGCAAATCTTTCCGCCTCTCCATAAATCGGTGTGGTTCAAAAGAATCATTTCCGCTCCGATTCCTCCGTAAACCAGCGCACCGACGATTCCGTTTCCGCAGGGAGCTCCTTCGCGCCACATGTCTCCATGCCATGCTGTGGGATATCGCATTGTTAATGTTGACTGCATAATTCTACCTCATATAAAATGGTGTTGTTATATTTCAGATTGTACTCCTTTGAGAAAATCCTGTCAATATTTTTCAGATATAACATTTGCTCATCACTGTCATCAGTCACCGGCCCGAATAATTATCAGATAATCGGATACATAAAAATATAAAGGGTAACACAGACAAAAAACTGCGGCACCCTTATTTTTTCTATTAAAATGAGCAATATTTAAAAATTTATGCGGACATATACCTGTTCAGCGGCTCGTTTATGAAGCGTGAGAAGAATTTGACACACAAACCGGTGGTGAATGCCGCGATCAATGTGCCCTCACGTACCCCTTCGATGGTTCCGCCGAAGAGAATCAGGGACAGGACGATCGACAGCGCGACAATGCTTATGTCAAACGCGATTTTCACATTGCCGAAATTCTTGTCGAGCACATCTGCCAACGCACGGACAAACGCTTCTCCCGAGTTCATGATGACGTTTGCCGCAACGGACAATGCAATTCCGAAGCCGAGAATCACAACGCCTGCCACAACCATAAAAAGCTGCATCGGATAAGAATTGACCGGGACAAATGATGCGATCCACATTCCGAAATCCGTGAAATAACCGAACAGAAACGACAGCGGCACCTGCAATAGCTCAATCAGCTTGAATTTCTTTCCGAGCAGCAGAATCTGTCCGACAATCAGCACACAGTTTGTCACAATCAGCCATTCGCCGATGGACAAAACCGGAAAACGGATTGACATGACGTTGGCAAGTGACGAAATCGGAGAAACGCCGAGCGCACCGGTTTTTGTAAATGCGACGCCGATGCCGGAAAAGAGCAGACTGATGATGAACAGGATATATCGCTTACATATTTCTTTTGGTTTCATGATAAAGACCTTGACTTTCGTGTTTTCGTATTGAATAAGTTATCCGACGCAGTATAAGATTCATATGATTTTCGGAATGCTACCGTCAAAGATTACCTCGCGCCGCGAAAGATACCAGTTCCTGCCGCCGTCGGGTGAACCCTGATAGTAGAGCCAGACACGCCCGTCGCTTGATTCATATATGTACGGATGACCCGACTCCGAGGCGTTCCAATCGCCGGGCTTTCCGCATGGGAGAAGCGGTTTTTCGATGAAAAGGCGTCTGAAATGCAGCCCGTCGTCAGAAACCGCACAACCTATCTGCTGAGGTGCACAGTTGTACGATCCGGCATAGAACAGATATACCTTTCCTCCGCGTTCGAGAGCAGCCGGAGCTTCGATACAGTCGCGCTCCCAGTCAAGTACCGGCTCAAGCACTATATCGGGGAAAAATTCAAACTTTCCGTCGAGCTCCGGTGTGACGTCGGTATATGCCGCGCCGACAATCTGACGCTTGAATTCCTTATCGCGTGTCGCGAAGTAGAGAATGAGTCTGCCGTCGTGAATACATACGTCTGCATCTATCGCTCTGCCGCATGACCAGTCCGGCATATCGCAGAAAGGCTCGCGAGGTGCAAATACTTCTGTCGTTCCGACCTTTTCAAAGTTTATTCCGTCGTCGGAAACCGCGTGGCAGATCGCGTCGAGCCTTCCGTTTCCGTAGGTCTGGTAAAAGAGATGAATTTTATCTCCGTAAACTATCGCTCCCGGTGCGCCGATGCCGTTCTTCTCGCAGTCGAGTGTCAGCGGAATCTCGCCGAGATATTCAAAATTCTCTCCGTCGTCTGAGCGTGCGATTCCGATTCCGAGACGCTTTTTGTCGTCCCAGACCGAGTGATAGAGAAACAATTTGCCCGCGTATTCAACGACTGCCGGATCTTTGGCGAAGTCGGTTTCGGCTTTGTGTGTATAAAGCATATTAACTCCTCTTTCTATAATTGATATCCGCCTTTTCAGCCTGTTTCATCTGCAGCTGACGCGGAACGGCATATGTCTTCCCATTCTTACGGAAATTGGCTCCGGTCTGCTTGAAGCTGAAATTCACGTTGTAACGCATACATTGTTCTCTCGTCCAAAGAATCCAGTCATAATCACAGACCCGTGCGCCGTCACCGGATTCTCCTCCGCAGGTGACCGATTCGATAATATTGCAGTAATGCGAAAGGTATGGCTCAATATTGATTCCTTCCAGCATCGGTTCATGTATGATATTCATGTGTTTTATCGGCAGCTCCAAAAAGACCGGC
>JBJFHS010000105.1:0-16230 GCA_051893885.1 Eubacteriales bacterium | reverse complement strand
GATTATCTGCGACAAACCGCAGCCCAAAAGCAGCTCCCTGCCGCTCAGAATTGATTCACATGTGAACGCCGCTGCAAAATCAAATGTGCGTCACGTCGAAAATTACACTGAAAAAAACATAGTTTACTGGTACATCGGAAATTCGTACGTCTGCGGAGCACACATTGTCGGCGGAAATCTGATTCTCGGAAAAGACGGCCATGCCTGCCAGTTCGGTGCAATACGGCTTGACGACGGCAGCACGCTCGAAGAAACGCTCGACAAATGTGAAAACATCGACTCGTACGCGATGCACCTGAGTCAGGCAATATGCTCGGTAATAAAAATTCTAAGCCCGCATCTGCTCATAATCGAGTACGATACACAGTTCAAGTGCGAGGACATAATTCCGCTAATCAAAAAGAACCTTGTTGAGGTCTACGGAATCCCGGAGCAGATCATGCCGGAAATGACGCGCGCCTGCTGCAAATTCCGCAACTCACACCGCGGACTCACACTTGACCTGCGCGATATGTGGCTTGACAGAATAATTTCCGACAGCGGAAGAGACTGACAAACCAGAGTTTCATCAGTTCCAAAAAATCATTTTATATAATATAAAAGGAGGCTTTTGCAATGACAAACAAATACCCCATGCTCATGACCCCCGTATCAAAGGAAATCATCTGGGGGGGAGACCGGCTGAAAAAAGAATACGGAAAAACCGCACCGTTTGAAAAAATCGCGGAATCGTGGGAGCTCACCGTGCGCGACGGCGAAATGTGCGTAATCGCAAACGGCGCGCTTGCCGGAGTTAAAATGAGCGATTACATAGAAACCGACCCTGACGGCATTCTCGGAAAAAGCTGCGCAAAATATGACCGTTTTCCCCTGCTTATAAAGTTCATCGATGCCGCCGACCGCCTTTCAATCCAGGTCCACCCCGACAACGAGTATTCTCTCGCGAATGAGGGTGAGCTCGGCAAGACGGAAATGTGGTACATCATGGCTGCCGAGGAGGGTGCAAAGCTCGTATATGGACTCAGGGAAGGCTGCACAATTGATGAATTCAGAGATGCTGTTCACGCCGGACGCACCGAGGATATGCTGAATTTTGTCCCCGTACACGCAGGTGAGGTCTATTTCATCCCGTCCGGTCAGGTTCACGCTATCGGCGCGGGCATTCTCATCGCGGAAATCCAGCAGAACTCCAACATAACATACAGAGTTTACGACTACAACCGCAAGGGTGCCGACGGAAAGCCGAGACAGCTTCACACCGAAAAGGCTCTCGACGTCATCAAGCTCCGCAGTGAGGACGAAATCAACGCCATCCGCTTCTCCCACCCCGAGGAGGACGACGGCAGCGAAATTTTAGCTTCATGTGAATACTTCACCGTTAAAAAATACAATGTCGACGGAGAAACCGCGCTGAAATCTCTCGACGACAGCTTCCTGTCAGTTCTTGTGCTTGAGGCTGACGGCTGCGAAATCGGCGGAAATCCTGCAAAACGCGGAGACAGCTACTTTATTCCTGCGGGCTGCGGAGAAGTCAAAGTCAGCGGAAAAGCCGAAATCATAGTTTCAAAGGTCAACTGAACAAAACGGAAATACATTAGTCATATTAAGTCTGACATATTCTGTTTTGTCCGAATATTACTTAAAAAAATCTGAAATGCATTCAAAAGGAGCAATCATGAAAAGAAAAATCAGTTTTTTGCTTTGCCTGCTGTTTGTAATTTCGTCATTCTCAGCCTGCTCGGAAAAGGCCTCTGACGAAAAAATGAAACTCAGGCAAACACAAGCGGAGAAGAAACCTCCGAAACCGCCGCTGAAACCGAGGAAGAAACCGAATCCTTCAAGCCTGATCTGCCGGAGAGAGATTTTGGGGGTCAGAAGTTTACGTTCATCACAAAGTCCAATTCCGCTTTCGGCGAATGGGCTGAGTGCAGCATCTGGTCCGACGGCTACACGGGAGAAGTGCTGAACGACGCGGTATATGGCAGAAATCTCTACATCGCCGATACATACAACGCCGAAATCGCGGTTTATGAGCCAACCTCCGACACATTGGTAGTCGATGTCAGAAACGCAGTAACCGCCGGAGACAGCTCATATGACGTCGCAATGCCCGCACTGAACCAAGCCGGAGCTATGGTCAAAAACGGTCATCTTGCCGACCTTATGGAATCAGCGGAATACATGGACCTTGAAAAGCCATGGTGGGATGAACGTTCAATCAAAGACCTGAGCATCGCGCACAAGCTGTACATGGTGTCGGGAGATATCAGCACGCTCAACAACGACGCAACATGGTGCACCATGATAAACCTGCAGGTTCTGAGCGACAACGGCTTTGAAACTCCGTACACATACGTTGCGAACGACGAGTGGAATTTCGACACATACAAAAAGCTCTGCGAGGGTACATCGAAAGACCTTGACGGCGACGGCGACTTTGACTCTGCGGACTCCATCGCAAACCTGACTCAGAACGAAAACGCGACAGCTATGCTGATAACATTCGGCTACCACCTCATTGACAAGGATGAAAACGACCTGCCCGTGTTCAATCTCGAGGGCAACGAGCGCGTTTACGACATTCTTACACAGTTATCCGACTTCATGAACGACAAATCTGTGTCGCTGAACTACCATCAGTACGGTTCTGAGGGATATCACCTGCTCACCACAAAGATGTTTGAGGAAAACCGTGGTCTGTTCTGGATCACCAATTTACAGATGGTAATTCGTCTGCGCGATATGGAAACTGACTTCGGTATAGCTCCCTGCCCGAAATACGACGAGTCTCAGGAAAACTATTGCAACGTTGTGTGGTTCGTCGGTTCGTACGCTACAATCCCGATCTGCGCTCCCAGCATCGAGGACAGCTCGTTCATTCTCGAAGCTATGGCTGCAAAATCGAGAGAAATCCTCCGCCCCGCATACTATGAGGTTGCACTCTCGCTCAAGTATCTCCGCGACAAGGAATCCGTCGAAATGCTCGACCTTGTAATCGACAACCGCGCATACGAGCTTGAGCACGCCTTCTCGTTCGGTGTTTCAAGTGCTGTTGAAGCCATAGTTCTGAGCAACAAAGAGCCCGCTTCTCAGTTCAAGGTCTCCTCAAAGGTCGTCAGCGCAAGCATCAAAAAGACTCTTGACAATCTTAACAAAGACGAATAATAATTTCACCTGACAAAACAAACACGGTATCTCTCCAATTGAAGTATCCGAGAGGTACCGTGTTTTTTGTGTTAATTTTTTCAGCTCAGAGGCAGTACCGCGATGATTTCCTCACCGTCGAGCTCGCCGTTTTCGCGAAATCCGAAGCTGTTGTAAAGTTTTTTTGCGACCGTGTTATCCGGCTCGTACGAAAGGAAGCAATACTCCGCTCTGCCGCACGGAAATGTACGGATGTAATCGAGCACAAGCTCCATCGCGGCTTTTCCGTAACCCATTCGCTGATAATTTTTGTCAATCATGAACCGCCATACCGAATAATTTCCCTTCGCTATTGCCGGATTGTCGTCGTCGGGCAGCTCTCCGTAGCCAATCATGACAAAGCCCACCAGAACGTCTCCGTCATATATCCCGAACGGCAGCGCAACTCCGCCCGATGTCACGGTAGTGTACGCTTCAAGCAGGCTTTCGGTGTTTGTCGCCACGAACTTCCGCTGATTTTCTCCGACTTCAAGGCTCACAATTTTCCAGATGTTTCTTCGGTCGATTTTTTTTAGCGTCAGCATGGTCAGATTTTCCTTCCGAGGGTGTAGACGACGTATCTGTCGGAGATCTCACAACGGGTCATTTCTCTGCGGCGGAAAATCACGCGGTATTTGTATGTGACGCTCTCGCCGGCGGGGATGGTGTATCCGCCCTTGAAGTAGAGGTTGTTCGCCGCAAAAAGTCCGTACGCCCTGATGTGCCACGCTGTCGGATGACGCTCGTTGTCACAGCAGTCGAAAACGGTGATTCCCATCGTGCCGACGCCGTCGATTTCGCCGCAGTAGTCACACCACTCCGCACTTCTGCCCCAGCACTCTCCCTCTCCGACACCTCCCCACGAGTTCGACAGCTGACCCGAACCGATATCCGCGCGGAGCTCGTCACGAACTCTGATTCCGAGTGGACCAGCCTCCTTTGTTGCGCCGAACTTCACTTCCCCATAATCTGCGCAAAAAACCGTTTCGATATCGAGAACACGCACGTCAGGCTGCTGGTTGTACACGGTATAGGTCGTGTTTTCGGTGATAAGCGGCTTTCCGTCCAAGTCTGTCCAGCAGTTTTCCGCCGTAAACGATGCGTAAGCCGACGCCGAGACAACATTTTTGATCGCCTTGTTCTTCACAAGACCGTAGTTGTTGTATTCGTTCCAGCAGTCTACACCGTTTACATCCCCCACCGCAATGAACAGCGACCTCTGATGCGGGTGCTCCTTTGTCTCAAAATCAAGCCTTGTGAACGGCACTCCGTCATCGTCGACAATCTGACCGAAAAACGGCTTGTTGTACCCTGAGAAAACGTAGTCCGAGAAGTGTTTTCCGCCGATTTTTACCTCAACGCGGTCGTCCTTCACCTCAGCGGAACAGCCGGTAAATTCATCGTATCCGACCGTCAGCGTCAGCTCCTCACCTGCTTCGGCTGAAATAACGGCGATTACACCGTCCTTGTATTTTGACGCTGGAAAGACCCTGTCTCCGCACCGAACCGAGGTGATATCTTCGCCGATTTCTCCCGATTCCGGCTTGATATACACGGGCTCACCGCGGAGATTTCTTATTGCTTTATATTTCAAAACCGTATTCTGCATAAATATTTCCTTCAAATAAGCGAGAGCTGAAACGGCGTCCTTTCTGAAGTCGGAATATCCGCACTCGACCGAAACGCAACCATCATATCCGCCCGAAATCAGCTCGCGTGCAAAGTTTTTGTTATACGACAAATCAGCGCTGTCCGATGAGCCCGGGATTGAACGCTTTGGGGATTCCGCGATGTGGCAGTGCTTCACGATGTCAAAGTAATCTCTGACGCACTTGACATCGCTTCCCTCCTGTGCCATATGGAACGAGTCGAACAGCAGTTTTACGTTGCCGAGTCCGAGAGCGCGCACGAATTCGCCGGATTCTTTTACTGTTGTAAAAATATTTGACTCCGAGCTTCTCAGCGGCTCAATCAGGATTGTCACGCCGTATTTTTCCGCCTCCGCAGCGATTTTCCGGATAAAGCCGACAAGCGCAGCATATCCCGCTTCACGTTCAACTCCGACGGGGATGCTTCTCGCCGCACCGCTACCGAAAACCGCGTATCTGACGCCGAGCTTATTCATAATTGAAAAAATTCTGACGGCGCGGTTTATATACTCGGTTTTGTCGGAATCGGGGTCGGAAAGTCTCCACGACGAGGGAAAAAGGCTGTTTACCGACACGATTTTCAGCGGATTTCTGTTATTCTCACAGGTCAAAAGCTCCACGCCGTCGTCGTCAAGTCCGGCAAGCATACCTCCGGCGCATTCGGTGAAGTCGTAGCCGATATTAAGGAGGTATCTGCACTTTTCGACGATTTCCTCAGCGGGGGATTTCGGTACAGCTGCGATTCCCTCGGGCATAAGTGAGCCGCCCGGGATGCAGCAGGCAAATTTTATCATAACGCGCTCCTTTTTGTTAAAGTTTTCCGATTATTCATTCAAGAAAGCCGGCGAATTTCAGAATCATCAGTGCCCTGAACGTGATGTCGCACATCTTCCGCGTCTCGCTCTTCCAGTCCTTTTCGATCTGAAGTCCGGAGTAAGTGGAGATATTTTTCAGAGCTTCCTCGTCAATATCCGCGCGGCAGATTCCGTTTTCGTCGATAGAGTTTCCGATATATTCCACCTCGTCGTGAAGCGCGGGAAGATACGGGTAAAGACCGCACCGGCACATCCACTCCACCGCCTCGAGATTTACGACACTTTTTTCGCCATCTCCGATGCAGTAACGAATGGAATACCCCTCTGAAAAGCACCCGACCGTTCCGAGCTCGTGCCCCACCCAGGACGCCGCGCCCACACCTATGAGTTCGGGTCTGTCACGCCGCATCAGCTTTTTGAACGACTCTGCCAAAAGCTCAATGTTTTTCTGATTTTTCCAGCTGTCCGTGTGTGCCAGAATGTCGAAGTGATAGCGGCAGGGCCATTTTTCATAGCTGTTGAACAGCCTGTACCTGCTGCTTTTTATTGTCCGCGTGACGTCAAGGATTGAATCAACCTCGGTGACGCGGCGGAATGAGTCAAGTGAGAGCTGAATCTGGGGCTTTATGTCGATGATGTCGTCGTATCCGGCTCTCGCGATGCAGGCACAGCGGATAATATTCTGTCCGTTGGCGGCGTATTTGAACTCGTCGAACACCTTTCCGCGAGTCCGGTAGCACATATCCGACAGCGGAACCGTGACAAAGGCTTCCATCGCGCGGCGCAGAACCGGGTTGTCCTTCTTAACGCCTTTTTCTGCAAGGAATTTTACTCCGACCTCCTGATTTTCGTACGGTCCGGCGTTTTTGTTCGGTCCGTGGAAGCCGTTGCCAAGCCAGCCGTTTTCCTTCTGACATCCCGCCACGAGGACTGAAATGGGCTCGGACATAATCTGCTCCTGCAGTTCGTTTTCTTCGGCTTCGGTTATCTCTACGCAGATTTCCGTCTTCACGCGGTATCTGATGCTCGGTCCGGCGTTTTCGAGGAGGAAATTCACCATGTTACGACAATTCTGCTCCATAACTTCCCCCGAATAAAATCATATTTCAATCATACCGCGCCGATATAACTCACATACGAGCGGGAAAAGAAGGTCACACTTCACACTTTCCTTTTTACGCCACGACGGCTCGATTGACGCATAGTTTTTGAACATTCTCAACTGCTCTGCGGAAATGCTGTCCGGTAAATTTTCGTCGGAAATCCATTCGAGCAGTGATTCGACCATGTGCGGGTTGTCGTTTTCAAACAGCGGATACCGTGTCTGCTCTGTCGACAGGCCTTTCATAAACCACGCGAAGTTTATCGGGCAGTCAGCAAAGTCTGTGACGCTGATTTTACGTCCGTTAGTGTTCATTTTCCAATTGTAATTGAACGGTCCGACCAGATATCTGCAGTTTACGAAAATACACCCGCCGTTGTAGTCCTTCATCAGATTCATGCAATGGCGGTAGGATTTTTTACCATCTCAACGGTTTCGTCATTTCTCCACGACAGGGTTTTCTCAAGTATGCTTACATGATTCGCCGCCGGAAATGCCGCTCCTTTGATGTAATAACGCCTCTCCTCGCCTTTATATTTAATTTTATTCGTAAAATCGTCGATGCACGAATAATTCAGCGCACCGCGAAATGCCGAAATCGCGTTGTTTATCTGCTCCGCTATGCGAGGCGTGGCTTCATCCGCACCAAGCTCGACAAGTTCATCTGCCCAGACAGCCCGAAAACCTCCGCGCCCGTGCTCATCCATGGCATTTCCTGCTTTGTAAAAGTGGTCTTTTTCAAAATTATTCCAGTTAAGCAGGCACTCCTTAGCCCTGACGATGTTCGGATTGTCAATTTCTACGCCGTACCGCTTGAGAAAATCAACAGTTGTATCAAATCCGTCCGGGAAGCCGCCGTGAATGACCTTTCCGATAAAGCCGTCCTCACGCTGAGCCGCAAACGCCTTTTTCACCCTCGGAAGCGAGAGAATTTCCTCCTGAAGCTTTTTCATTGAATCAGAGTCGCTCGGAATGTGCAGAATTTCTTTATTCACGCGGTATCTGATGCTCGGTCCGGCGTTTTCGAGGAGGAAATTCAGCGCGCTGTTTACGTTTTCTTTCATTTTATACATATCTCTGATACGGCTGCTGGAAAAATCATATCAGCGCGCGGTCCATTCCTACGGACTTCAGAAATTCACGCGCGATAATCATGCTGCCGATTTCGCCCGGGTGAACTCTGTCCCATGAAATGTACGCGGGATATCGGTAAACAAGGTAATCGTCGAACGCCTGCTGAATGTTCACATAGTGACAGTTGTACTTTTTAGCGACATCCTCGCAGACCTTTATGTACTCGTCGGTCATTTTTCTCATCGGGTCTTCGCGGTTGAGCTCGAGGTAATACGGAGACATGATGATAACTCCCTTTACAATCGGGAGAGCGCGCTCAAGCATTTCACAGAGATTGTCGCGGTATTCGTTTATATATACGTGCTGTGCGGGAATTGTGGGTGTGTCGAACTGCCTCCAGATGTCGTTTGCACCTATCATCACGCTGACCCAGTCGGGATTGAGGTTCATAACGTCCTCCTGCCAGCGGTTCTTCAAATCACGGCTTGTGTTTCCGCCGCAGCCAGTGTTGCTGACCCAGAGCTTCCAGTCCGGGTAAACCACGTTGAGAATATTGTCGATAACTCTGACGTAACCGTCTCCGACACCTGCCCATAAACCCTCTCCTACAGGTCTTGCGCGTCCTGCGTCCGTTACTGAGTCACCTGTAAAAACAATTCTGTCGCCGCTTGTAAAAAGCATAATGAACCTCCGAAATAAATATTTGAAGATAAGTAGATACATTATGATTATATCATATCTTTTGTTAAAAACAATACTTTTTTTATAAAATATATTTCGGTTATTTGATTTTTTATGCTTTATCAAACTTTTTTTGACATAAATATACACAAATTATCATTAAATTATGTACAAATGAGGATTTGTGTGATATATTATCTGTAAATACTCCGCCGGGGTGAGTTTATGAAGCTGATAAAAGATTTTCCGACCGTCGCGATGTTTTTCTCTTTCTTTGTCATGTCGTGCGTTTTCTCGTATTTTTCTCTTTTAATGAAAATTATCGCTGCCGCACTTCTTTTTTCCGCGCTTATCTTTGTCATAATCGATCCCACACACGGCAGGCTGATCAGTCACGAATTGCGGCATGGGCTGATTTTATCTCTTTCCGCCTCAATCCTCGCGGCAGTGATTTCAATTTTCGCGTTCAACATATACGCGGACAGCTTTGACTCTTATGACGGCAAGAACGATTATGTCACGCTGAAAATCACGGAATGCGACTATTCCCTCGTATATACATCGCGATATCAGGCTGAAGTATTGGAGTCAAGTCTGCTGCCGAGAGGTACAAAAGTGCTGATCAACACTCCGCTCGGCTCAATGTCAGAGGGCAGCGTCATATCGGGTGATGTCACGTACACCTCTCTGAAAAATTATCTCGGCTCGTTTGACGCTGAGAGATACTACAATCCAAAGAAAATTATGATTGTCTGCGACGGAGAGGACATGGCGTTTGTGCGCACGCAGAGGTCGTTTTCGCTCTCATCCGTTTTTTCACGGATAAACAAAAAGCTGAACGCCATGATTACGGCGCACACAAACCACGACTCCGGCGGACTTGCCTCTGCGGTGATTCTCGGAAACCGCGACAACTTGTCCGATATTGACAGGCGCGATTTTCGCAGAATCGGAGTGTCTCACCTGCTCGTAGTCAGCGGAACCCACTTCGCGGTCATCGTCACGTTTGCAGAAAATGCTTTGAAGCGGCTCAAGGTCAGACGAAAGGTGAGGTCGTTTATTAACATCGGTGTGATAATTCTGTTTATGGCACTGACCGGAATGTCGCCGACTGTGGTGAGAGCGGGGATAATGCACATTTTCGCCCAGCTTTCGATTATCATATCGCGAAAAGCCAACACATTGAACTCCTTTGCGATATCCGGCTGTATTCTGATTTTGTTCAATCCCCTGTGCGCGGTCGACTGCGGATTGCAGATGTCTTTTGCCGCGACCTACAGCTGCATCATGTCAAAGCGTGTGATCGGCTCGATACTGAAAACGCTCAGAAACAATCTGAAATTCAGACTCCGCAGGCGGCGAAAGCTGTACAAAGCAATAATGTCGTTTTCCGAAACCGTGCTCATGACCTGCTATGTAAACCTGATTATGCTGCCGCTGACTTGGCTGTATTTCGGAGAGGTTTCGCTTCTGTCCATTCCGTCGAACCTGATTTTCATCCCGCTCGTCACGGTTCTGATGTACATTGTGGTGTTTTACCTGCTTCTCTATCCTATCAGGCTGTTCATCGTGCCGCTCGCTTCATTAATAAATGTGTTCTGCTCGTTCATGACGGGAATTGCGGATTTTTTTGCCCGGCTTGAGGGTGTAGTTGTCTCGATAAACTATTCGTTCAGCATATTTTTTCTGATTCCGCTGACCCTGCTTCTGCTCGCGATTCCTCTCAGCTCCGCCGAAAAAAGAGCAAGGCTGATGGCGTCGTCGGCTGTGGTCATTCTTGTGTTTGCGGTGACAATCGGTGCGGTAAAGTCAGCAGACCGGCAGAACACGTACATCACATATACCGCGAAAGGAAAAAACGACGGCTTCGCGCTGAAATCCGACGGAAAGCTGCTGCTATGTGAAATTTCCGATGCGTCATACGGCTTCATGTACAATCTGACGGACGCGATGGCTGAGCTTCACTGTTCGGAAATCGACGCGCTTCTGATAACGCACTACCATAATAAACATCTGCAGCTCGTCAGCCGTCTTTGCGAGAATGAAATCTTAAAAAACCTGATTCTGACTGAGCCGATTAACGAAAAAGAGCAGTCGGTCTACACTTCCCTGCTTCTCACAGCTGAGGAATATAGCGTGGATGTCAGCGTATATGGCGCAGGTGAGTTGATAACGTTCGGCGACTCTGAGATAAATCTGTTTGAGCGAAAATACGTCTCACGCTCGACGCACCCGATAACCGCCATGACGATAAGCGCGTTCGGTGAGGAAGTTTTTATCGCGTCGGAATCATTCAATGAAATGCCGGATGAGGTGATCGCTGCGGCGGAAAGTGCGGAATATCTGATTCTCGGCAGGCACTCCCCTGTGTACAAAAAAACCTTCGGACTTACGCTTGACAAGCCGAAGGTAATTGCCGTCTCAAGTAATGCTTACGCCTTCTCGGACGAAAATCTGAAGAAATATTTTGACGAAAACAGTGCCGCAATCGACGCGGACAAGCTCGAAATCAGGCTAAAACAGCGGGAGCCTTGAATTCAGCCAGATTAAAAAGATTGCCTGAAACACCATAATTATCGGGATTCCGAGCATGAATTTGATGTGCTTTGTCTTGTGACGTATCAGAAGCATGGTCAGGTACATAGCAACTGAACCTCCGAGGGCGGACAGAATCATCAGAACCGACTCAGGTACGCGCCATCCTCCGTTTTTTGCCCTGACCTTATCAAAAACCGTAACAAAGATCGAGATGAGAGACACGGCGCACGACATTATCACTATGAATGTAAAATATGGATTTTTCACGTGTTCTGGAACCTCCGAGCCTCTGCCTGCGCCATTTCATCGCAGCGTTCGTTGTATTCGTGACCCGCGTGACCCTTCACCCAGCAGAACTCTACCTCGTGAATTTCGCACAGGCTGAGAAGTACATCCCACAAATCGGGGTTGAGAGCAGGTGTATTGTCGCTTTTTTTCCAGCCTTTTTTCTTCCACGACTTAGCCCAGCCCTTACCCATTCCGTCGCACAGGTATTTTGAGTCCGTTGTCATTCTGATTCTGCACGGTTCCTTCAGCGCCTCAAGAGCTTTTATTGCCGCAGTGAGCTCCATCCGATTGTTGGTGGTATCCCGCTCGCCGCCCGAAAGCTCTTTTTTTCTTCCGCCGTATATGAGGACAGCACCCCATCCGCCCGGCCCGGGATTTTTGAGGCACGACCCGTCGGTATAAATTTCAACAAATTTTCTGTCAGCCATTTGTTTATTTTTCCTTATTTAAATGTATTCTTTCCGATTTGGAATCAGAATAACCTATACACTATGTGTTTATTATTTAAATTGTAAAAACAAGATATGCCGTGTAGGCGAGCAGCATAATCCAGCCCTGAATTTTATATGTTCTTTCTTTAATGAGCATAGGAACTATCGCAATAAGTATCAGAACAAAGCATACGGGAAAATCAATTTTCAGGCTCTCTGCCGATACCGCAAATGAGCTTCCCGACACAACAGAGCAAATGGGGAGAATAAGAGCGAGATCTATAATATTTGCCCCAATGATATTGCCGGCAGAAAGATGCGCCTCTTTTTTTCTGATTGCAGTAATGGTTGTAACCAATTCCGGAAGCGAAGTGCCGATAGCTACCATTGTAATCGCAATCACACGTTCCGGCACACCCAATTTCACGGCAATTTCGGAGCCGCCGTTGATCAGAAGATTTGAGCCGATTACAATAGCGGCAGCGCCAATGACAAAAAACAGGATATTTTTGATTATTTCCCTGCGGTTGCATTCGGGCTTGTCTTCGGTCACAGGGTCATGCTTTGTGTCAATGATCACAGTTGCGGTAAACAGGGCGAATAAAACGAAAAGCGCAATTGTTGCCCATACCTTAACTGTTCCGCCAAGGCTGCCGAGCCATAGAATACCCGCTGTCGCAATTAAAATCAGACACTGCTTGAGATATTTTTTGCGAGGCGTAACAATCTGTAAAAAGATGAAAGCAAGCGCCAGAATCAGGCCGATGTTTGCTGTAACAGAACCTACGGCATTTCCCACCGCCATGTCATTCTTGCCGTCAATGCTTGCCATAATTGATACAATCATTTCGGGAAGCGTTGTTGCAATGCTGACAATCGTTGCTCCGATAATAAACGGCGGGATGTTTGCTGCCCGTGCAATCCAGCTTGCGGAATCGACAAACCAGTCACCGCCTTTAACCACCAACACAATTCCGACTGCAAACAAAAGGACAGAAATCCAGATACTCATAAAAAAACCTCCATTTTTGCGTTTTGCAAAAACAGAGGACATCCAAAGACCACCTGCTTTTGCAGATAAGTCTTGTCATTTCATGTAAAACCAGAAGTAAAAACTTCAGTATGTTGACTTTACAACGTCTGCGCGCTGACTACTCCCTTATTCCGCTCAACATTTTAACATATGATAGCTGATTTGTCAAGACATTATTCGCAGGTAAACGACAAAAAAAGAAGCAGAAATCCCTCGTTTTTGGCTTTTCTCACAAGTTCGCTGTTTTGATTCCGAAAAACACGAGGTGTTGCCGTGCGCAAAACAATTTTGTGTCGGAGTTCACTTTGAACGCATATACTCGTGATGAGGAGGCACAGTGAGCTTTCCTCATAAACACAGACAAAGTGAAATAATGAATCTCGGCAAAGCTCTGAGAAAGGATTGGAATTAAGAATGGAACACAAAAACAACTGCAATTGTCCGCGCGACATGGTTGACGACGAGCTTCTCCGCAGAATACTCGGTGAAAAAGAGTGCTGCACAGGCATTTTCGGCTGCGGATGCAGAAGGCAGAATGAGAGAGAGGAATCGGAATCACATAAATGCCCGGACAGAATGATGTGCAGATGCAGAGAACGCCGTCAGGAAAACAGCGATGATTGCAGAAAAAATTACGATGACAAATGTCGGGAAAGAGAAAACAGATGTGGATGCCGCGAAAGGCGTGAGGAATCATCGAACAACCGCGAATGCCGTGAGAAACGCGAGGATTCCATGAACAGATGCGGATGCCGCGAGAGACGCGAAGAATCATCGAACAACCGTGAATGCCGTGAAAAACACGAGGAATCCATGAACAGATGCGGATGCCGCGAAAGGCGCGAAGAATCCATGAACAGGTGTGGATGTCGTGAGAAACGCGAGGAATCATCGAACAACTGCGGGTGTCGTGAGAAACGCGAGGAATCGATGAACAACTGCGGATGCCGCGAAAACAGGAGAGACGATTCATGTATGGAGAGCAGGCGTGAGGAAATGGAGTGCGGCGAAAAATGTGCACGCGACAACCGCCTTGCGTCATTCCCTCTCGCGATGGTATATTCGCCCGACCAGGAGTGGAGAGATATGTTCTGCGAAGAAGAAGCGCTTTCAAAAGGAACGATGTTCCGCGAGCTCGATTTGCCGTTCTACCCTTCGTGCCGCTCCTGCGACTGATGCCAGACAATCATAACAACTGATGAAAAAGGAAATGGTTGAAAATTATGAACGAACAAAACAGGCTGTTCAGAATGATACAGAGCTATTCTTTTGTTATTCAGGAGACCGCTCTGTATCTCGACACACATCCGAATTGCCGCCAGGCTCTCCGCCACATGGACAAATACCGCAAACTTCTTTCAGAGGCTATGGCTGCATATGAAGATAAATACGGTCAGCTCACAATTACAGGGGGCGGTGAACGCGACTGCTGGAGATGGGTAAAAGAGCCGTGGCCGTGGGAAGTCTGATTAACTGAAAGGAAACAACAGAATATGTGGATATACGAGAAAAAGCTGCAATATCCGATAAAAATTAAGAATCCGGATCCCGCCATGGCTAAGCTGATAATTTCGCAGCTCGGCGGGCCGGACGGAGAGCTCGGAGCGTCCATGCGGTATCTCAATCAGCGCTACACCATGCCATGGGGCGAGGTTGTTGGCATACTGAACGACGTCGGCACGGAAGAACTCGCCCACCTTGAAATGGTTGCGACGATAGTGTACCAGCTGACGCGGAATATGTGCGAAGAAGATATCAGAAAATCCGGCTTTGATTCATATTTTGTCGACCACACCGCCGGGGTTTACCCGATAGCTGCATCCGGTGTGCCTTACGACATGAAGTACATCGGGGTCAAGGGCGACGTTTTCGCTGATCTGCACGAAGACCTCGCAGCAGAGCAAAAAGCCCGCGTAACCTACGACAACCTGCTGCGGCTGATCGACGACCCGGATGTGTGCGACCCGATAAAATTCCTGCGTGAGCGCGAAATCGTCCACTACCAGCGTTTCGGTGAAGCGAAATTACTGTTTTACACGGATTCTTTAAAGCTGAACAATCATTTACGGCTGCCTGAAACAGTCTGCAAAGGATTGGTGATAATCTAATTCTTGAATTATAATAATAGCACAACACTCTTCGTCTGTCAACCGCAATAATTCGGATTCTGCGAAGCAAAAAAAGAATGAATCCGTACTCTGAGCCGAACTGGTAAAACGGACAATGACAAAAAGCTATAAAAGAATAAAATAACTACTAATATCAAAAACTGACGCCGGTATAATTCCGATGCCCGGTTTTTTTGTTTGGTTTGATGTTTTGGCGGCTTTTATAATTTTGTCCGTACAATTTGAGCCTCTTAGTTTACATTACGTCAGCCTTATTTAATAAAATTTCGTATATCCACTACAGTCGGACATTAGCTTCATCCGTCGCCGGTATTATTCTGCTGAGAACGGTACTCCTCCGGAGACATTCCGACTTCTCTGCGAAAAACGGTGGAAAAATATGCCGAAGAAGAAAACCCACATTCTGCAGCGATCGCCGAGATTTTCATGGACGAATAATTCAGCAGATTCTGCGCCTTTTTTATTTTATCCTTCATTAAATATTTCATCGGAGGCATGGAATAATATTTCTTGAACTGATGAGAAAAATAATATTTGCTCATATGCATTTGTTCGCATATTTTTTCAAGGGACAGCTCGCACGGGTCGTTTTTTATCATAATTCTGTCAAAATTCGTGCGGAAATTATACTCCTCCGATGTAAGCTCACGCTTCATTTTTCGGTCGCAAGCCGTTTCAAGTAAATGAGTCAGCGTTGACATAATGTGCATGGAGTGGGTAAAAAAGTCAGAAGAGTTTAGTTCATTCAGGGTAAACCCGATTCTGATCGATTCCAGTATACTTGTGTCGTCATTGCCGATGAATGGAAGCGGTGATAATAAATCGATATATTCCGCCATTTTCACGACAAGACCTCCGTTCATGTGCATCCAGTAAATTTTGGATGGGATTGTTTTATCGAAATAATATTTATGCAGTATTTTTAAATTAATAAAAATATATTCGCCGACGCCCAATCTGTAGGTACAATTATTTTGTTCACAGATAAAACAGCCCTTTGTTACATAGACCAAAATATAATCGTCCAATGTCCGAGGACCGATGCAGAAATCCAGATTTTTCGATATGCCCAATATATTTGAATAGCACAGCATTGAATATACAATGTCATCATTGATATGCTTCGGTATCCACACAGTATTCATAAAAATTCTCTTTGAATGAATTGCTAATGATAATAAAAATATTTTTATAATTATATCATATTTCTGTGTAAAATGCTATAAAAAGCAATAAATCAAAATATAAAAACTGTACAGTCGTCAATGATAAGTTACACTATACTCAAAAATAAAAGAAGCAAGCGA
>JBJFHS010000104.1:0-4065 GCA_051893885.1 Eubacteriales bacterium | reverse complement strand
TCCTTGATCACGATTCCGCTGACGGGGGAAGCAAATCGCGGAAGGGATTCGTCAGCCAGAGAGGAAACCTCAGTGTCATTTTTTTCCGTCTGTGCATTGGTTGTTTTCTTGTTTTCGGGAGCCTTGTCCTCGATTTCTTCGGTGATGTCCTTTGCCTTTTCGGATTCGGGAGATTTTTCCTTTGACTCAGTGCCGAGTATCGCCGCGTTTTTGTCTTTTGTCTCGCTTTCGATGATGGTTTCCGTCGTTTCAGAGTTTATCGGCGGAGTTTTTTCGTTTTTCTTTTTGTTCGCGCTTCCTGTTACCGCAATAAGTACGGCTGTGCAGGCAAGTACTGCGACGAGAGCGATGAGAAGTATGCGGTTTTGTTTTTTAGCAGAAATGTTTGACATAAAAAATTCCTTCCTTGTACAAAGAATAGCTTCGTGATTATTCTTGCCACAAAGAAGGAATATATACATTATTGACTCAAGTTTGTCAGTAAATTTTGTTTATCGGTCAATTATCAGTCGATGCCGAACAGTAATTTGGAATAGGTCGGATAAGGCCAGTATTTCTCGGCGGTTATGGCTTCGGCTTCGTCGCATACCTCGCGCAGATTCTCCATTTCGATTACAATCTTTCCTTTGATCGCGAACGACGCCTCGGTCATGTCATCGATTGCGGCGGTATTTTTCAGCTCCTCCTCGAGCACGGCGGTCATTTCAGCTATTGACGAGGAGAGGGCGGAGAGCTTTTTCACCATGTTTTTCTCGTATGTAACCGGGATGTCGGGCGAGAGAGAGGCCTTCATTACGCCGGTTTCGCTCAGCTCCTTTGAATATGCGCCGATTGCGGGAAGAATCTGCTTGTATATCATATCTACCATTACGTTTGCCTCGATCGTGATGGTTTTGACGTAATTTTCGAGCATGATTTCGTATCTCGAGCGCATTTCGGTTTCCGTGTAGACGTGGTGGCGTCTGAAAAGCGCGATATTTTTCTCCGAAAGGTACATCGTCAGCGCCTCGGGAGTGGAACGCAGGTTTAGAAGTCCGCGCACGTCGGTAGCCTTTTCTATCCATGCCTCATCGTAGCCGTTGCCGTTGAAGATTATCCTCTTGTGCTTCTTTATCGTGTCACGGATGAGGTGGTTCAGCTCCTCCTGGAAGTTTTCCGCACCTTCGAGACGGTCGGCAAACTGTCTGAGAGACTCGGCTACTGCGGTGTTGAGAACGGTGTTGCAGTCGGCTATAGAACTTGATGAACCCACCATGCGGAACTCGAATTTGTTTCCCGTAAAGGCGAACGGGGAGGTGCGGTTGCGGTCGGTTGTGTCCTTCGGGAGCTTCGGCAGTATGTCCGCTCCGAGGTGCAGCTTTGCGGCCTGTCTCGGGTCATAGTGCGAGTCAGTTTCAAGGGCGTCGATTATATCGGTCAGCTCGTCCCCGAGGAAGATTGAGATTACCGCCGGAGGAGCTTCGTTCGCGCCGAGTCTGTGGTCGTTTCCGGCAGTTGCTGCGCTGATTCTGAGCAGGTCCTGATATTCGTCGACCGCCTTGATTACGGCGCAGAGGAACAAAAGAAACTGAGCGTTGTCGTGGGGGGTGTCTCCCGGGGTGAGCAGGTTTACGCCGGTATTTGTCGCGATTGACCAGTTGTTGTGCTTGCCGGAGCCGTTTACTCCCTTGAAAGGCTTTTCGTGGAGCAGGCAGACGAGTCCGTGACGCTTTGCCACCTTCTGCATTATCTCCATCGTGAGCTGGTTGTGGTCAGTCGCCACGTTTGCCTGAGTGTATATCGGTGCGAGCTCGTGCTGGGCGGGGGCTGCCTCATTGTGCTCGGTTTTTGCAAGTATTCCGAGCTTCCACAGCTCCTCGTCGAGCTCCTTCATGAACGCTTCGATTCTGGGCTTGATTACGCCGAAATAGTGGTCGTCGAGCTCCTGACCCTTCAGTGATTTTGCGCCGAACAGTGTGCGTCCGGTGAAAATAAGGTCCTCGCGCTTTTCGTACATCTCCTTCGGAATGAGAAAATACTCCTGCTCGGGTCCCACGCTTGTCCTGACGCAGGTGACGTCGGTGTGAGGGTCAAACAGCTTTAAAATCCTGAGCGACTGGGTGTTGATAGCCTCCATAGAGCGGAGCAGGGGGGTTTTGTTGTCGAGAGCCTCGCCTCCGTAAGAGCAGAAAGCCGTCGGAATGCAGAGTGTCTTGTCCTTGATGAAGGCGTAGGAGGTCGGGTCCCATGCAGTGTATCCCCGCGCTTCAAACGTAGCTCTTAGTCCGCCTGATGGGAAGGATGATGCGTCGGGCTCACCGCGAACCAGCTCCTTTCCGGAGAATTCCATTATTACCTTTCCGTCGCCTGTGGGGGAAATAAAGCTGTCGTGCTTTTCGGCAGTGACGCCGGTCAGCGGCTGAAACCAGTGCGTATAGTGCGTGCATCCGTGCTCCACAGCCCAGTCCTTCATAGCGTTCGCTACAATATTCGCGACTCCGAGATCGAGCTGCCTGTTTTCGTCAATAGTCTTTTTAAGGGATTTATAGGTTTCCTTCGGCAGTCTTTCTTTCATTGTGGTGTCGTCAAAAGAAAGACATCCGAAATATTCGCTGACAGATGGCATCGTTTACTCCTTAAAAGTTATTTTAACAATAAAACGACAATGACAGATTAGGAAAAACCCGAATGTCTTTGCCGTTATTGTCGTAATTATACTACCGATTTAATATAAAGTCAAGGCTTTTCGGGTCGGATTGTGGCGAAATTGAGAATATTCGGAGACTTGCACAACTTGAATTTTATTTAATCGAAGTGATTGTGAAAAACGGAAAACTTGACGCCCGGGCGGAATTTTACTTGACACAGCTCGGAAAAAAGATGTATAATAATGTTGCAGGTATAGTATATATACATAACTGATGCATTTGTATGCAGTAAAAATCGAAAAATATTCACAATCCGCGTTAATTGAAGGAGGAAAATTAATGAAATTACAGGGAAAAGGACTCAGATTTCTGACAACCACCGCACTTTTTACCGCACTTCTGTGCATAACCGCACCGTTTACGATAAACATCGGCCCCATTCCGATATCGCTCGCGACGTTTACCGTGTACCTCGCCTCCCTTGTGCTTGGATGGAAGGGCGGTACTGCCGCAGTGGCTGCGTATCTGGTGCTCGGAGCTGTCGGACTTCCCGTTTTTTCCAACTTCATTGGCGGATTTGAGAAGCTCATCGGCCCCACCGGCGGATACTTAATCGGCTACATCCCCTGCGCACTCACAGTCGGTCTTGTCTCGGACGCCGCAAAAAAATACCGCCATGTGTTCGATATTCTCGGCATGGTTCTCGGCACGGCGCTTCTTTACGCTCTCGGAACGATCTGGTTTATGTTCATTTCGGGAAATCAGCTCGCATACAGCATTTCCGTCTGCGTCGTTCCGTTCCTTGCGGGAGACACAATCAAAATGGTGTGCGCTGCGGTTGTGGCTGAAATTATCAGAGGCAGAGTTTTCACCGCACTCAGAAAAAACAGCTGAACTGAGGTATGTACCTTACACATTAAAATCGACAAAAACAAGGCTCCGAATTCACCCGCGTTGGTCATTTCGGAGATTTTTGTCTGAATAAGCAACAAACATAATTTTATTCATACTTCATGCGGTTTTGTGTGATATAATAATATATGTAAAATTCAAATAAAACGTTCGTACCCGAAAGGATGGCTTATGACAGACGTATACGAGAATCCGCTGTGTACCAGATATGCGAGCACGGAGATGAAGAAGATTTTTTCCGCCGACACAAAGTTCTCCACATGGAGAAAGCTCTGGGTCGCTCTCGCAGAATCCGAGAAAGAGCTGGGCATCAATATCACCGATGAACAGATTGACGAACTGAAGGCAAATATTTACAATATCGACTACGAAAAGGCGAAAAAATACGAGTCTGAGGTCAGACACGACGTTATGGCTCATGTCAAGACCTACGGGGACTGCTGTCCGAGCGCCGCCGGAATAATCCACCTCGGCGCGACCTCATGCTACGTCGGCGACAACACCGATATAATCCTCATGCGCGACG
>JBJFHS010000103.1:0-16280 GCA_051893885.1 Eubacteriales bacterium | reverse complement strand
TCATCAGCAGATCAAGCGCGTATTCGCCGTCGTCGGGCTTCTGTGCGATCATTGAAATAAGCGAGGATTTCACCTTGTCAAAGTAGTCGTCAACCACATCGTCGTGCGATATGACGGTTTCGGCGAGGTTTATATCCTTGTTGACATATGCGTCCACGCTCTCCGTCACCATTTTGATTGTCGCCTCAGCCATGCTTCCTATATATTCGCACTCCTCACCGCTTCTGCCGTCGAGGAAGGAGATTATATCCGCGATGTCCGATGCCTGATCTCCGATTCTCTCCATGTCGGTTATCATTTTGAGTGCGGCGGAGATTTGTCTGAGGTCGCGCGCAACCGGCTGCTGCTGAAGGAGGAGTTTCAGTGACAGCGTTTCGATAGTCCTCTCCATTTCGTCAATTTCGCTGTCTATCGGAGCTACCTTTGACGCAAGTGAGGTGTCCCCCGATGTAAGTGCCTTCGACGCGAGGGCTATTGCCTCCTCACACAGCGCACCCATCTGAATCAGCTCACGATTAAGCTGCGCAAGCTGTTCGTCGAATCTGTTTCTCATTATCCAAACCTCCCCGTGATGTAATCTTCGGTTCTCTTGTCAGCCGGAGACTCAAACATTTTTTCGGTGTTTCCGTATTCAATAAGGTCGCCGAGCAGGAAGAACGCCGTGTTGTCGGAAATTCGCACCGCCTGCTGCATATTGTGGGTCACTATGATTATAGTATACTTCTTTTTCAGCTCAATTGCAAGGTCTTCTATCTTAGAAGTTGAAATCGGGTCGAGCGCGGAGGTGGGTTCGTCCATCAGAAGCACGTCGGGTTCAACCGCAAGAGCGCGCGCTATACATAGCCTCTGCTGCTGTCCGCCGGATAGACCGAGCGCGGATTTTTTAAGTCTGTCCTTGACCTCATCCCAGATAGCAGCACCGCGGAGTGAATTTTCAACGATATCGTCGAGCTTGGCTTTATTTTTAATGCCGTGCGTCCTCGGGCCGTATGCGATATTGTCGTAAATGCTCATCGGAAACGGGTTCGGCTTCTGAAACACCATGCCGATTTCCCGCCTCAGCTCGTTGACATCCATGCTCGCATCGAAAATATCCTTTCCGCGGTAGCGTATTTCACCGGTAATTTTTACCCCCGGGATCAGGTCGTTCATGCGGTTGAGTGTCTTCAAAAATGTGGATTTGCCGCAGCCGGACGGGCCGATTAGCGCGGTGATGCTCTTTTCTTCTATATTTACATTTATATTTTTCAGAGCCTGAAATGCACCATACCACAGACACATATCTTTTACAGTGATTACATCGTTCATATGCTTCTCCGTTTCTTGAAATATTTTCCGACAAGCGACGCGGCGAGGTTTATCAGCACTGTCAGCACCATGAGTATCGCTGCTATCGCAAAAGCAACGCCGAACTCACCGTTTTCCTTTGCATAAACGTACAGCGCGACTGTCAGTGTGGCTCCTGCGCTGTTCAGACCCTCCCAGATTCCGTTCAGAGCGTGTGCAAATCCGGCGGTAAAGAGGAGAGCAGCCGACTCGCCGAGAATACGTCCTACCGAAAGGATGCAGCCTGTGATTACGCCGTCGACACAGTTCGGGAGAACCACTGTCCGAATCACACGCCACTTTCCAGCTCCGAGACCGAACGCGCCTTCACGGTAGCTCTGAGGTACGGTTTTCAGGCTCTCCTGTGTTGTTCTCATTACGGTCGGGAGATTCATTATCACAAGTGTGAGCGCGCCCGCCATAAGTGAAGTCTTCATTCCGAGGAACTGGCAGAAGAACAGCATTCCGACAAGTCCGTATATAATTGAAGGGATACCCGAGAGTGTTTCCGCCGCGTATTCGATCGCCTCGACAAGCTTTTTGTTTTGCGCGTATTCGGTCAGATAAATTGCGGCGCCGACTCCGAGCGGTATTACAACCACAAGTGTAGCTATAACTATATAAATCGTGTTGAGAATATCGGGGAGTATGCCGATTTTATCGTCGAGATAGCTCGGCTTAGTTGAGAGAAGCTCCCACGTGATGTTGGGCAGCCCCTTGTACATCACATATGCAATGAGGAAAATTACCAGCGCGCAGGTGATTCCGACCGATATGCCCATGAGCGTGCGCATCAGAATCGAGTACGCCTTTCTTTTAACCCTTACCTTTGATTCATTGTCTTTCAAACCTTCACCCCCCATTTATTTGTCGCGGCTGCGCTTTAAGAAGAAGTTCAGTGCGGCGTTAATCAGCATTATGAACAGGAAGAGAACGAGAGCTATCGAAAACAGTGCCTGTCTCTGCAGTCCCGACGAATACGACATTTCGCTCGCCACAGCTGTAGTCAGAAACCGCACACTCTGGAACAGCGACGGCATATTCGCGACGTTTCCCGAAACCATCATGACCGCCATAGCCTCTCCGATAGCGCGTCCGACACCGAGAACAACTGCGGCGGCTATACCGCTTTTTGCAGCCGGAACCGACACTCTGAAATATGTCTCGATCTGATTTGCTCCGAGTGCAAGTGAGGCGTCCTCATATTCCTTGGGAACCGCCTCGAGCGATGTCAGCGAAACCTTTATAATTGAAGGAAGAATCATCACCGCCAGCACGATGATTGCGGCAAGAAGTGAAGCTCCGTCGGCAACGCCAAAGATTTTTCTGATTCCCGGGACAAGCACCATCATGCCTACAAGACCGTACACCACCGAAGGAATTCCGGCAAGCAGGCTGACAGCGGCTTCAATTACGGCTCTGACCTTCGGCTTTGCAATCTTCGCGAGATAAACAGCAGTCAGAAATCCAATCGGAACACCGATAATAATCGCGCCTGCCGTGCCGTAAATGCTGGTCAGGATGAACGGGAGAATACCGTACTGCGGCTCTGCGGCTGTCGACGCCCATGTTTTGCCGAACAGGAATTTTATAAGTCCGATTTCTCTTATTGCCGGTATTCCCGAAATCACGAGGTACACCGTAATGAGAAGCACAAACGCCACTGTAATCAGACCGAGTATTAAAAACACTCCGTGAATTGCGTTTTCGGTAAACTTTTTCGGATTTTCTTTGATTGATTTAATCGGATTTTTCACGCTGACCACCTTTCAGATTAATCAGATAAAAATGACGGCAGACTCACTCTCCAAGGACCAACGCCTGCCGCCGATATCGAAGTTAAATTCAGTTTTCCGCTATTGCAACTGCGCCTGCGCCTGAGATTATCGAGTTGGCAGCGGCTGAGGTTGCGAAATCGAAGAATTTCTGAGCGGTTTCAGAGAGCTTTGTGTCCTTCTTTGTCACGAGCACGAACGGACGCTGGATTGCATAGCTGCCGTCCTTTACCGTATCCTCTGTAGGTGTGACGCCTCCTACCTTGAGAGCCTTAACTGTATCTTTAACCGATGCGAGAGAGGCGTATCCGATTGCGTTGGGGTTGCCGGCAACTGTTGTGATTACGTCGCCCGTTGAGGTGAGCTCCTGTCTGTACTGGCAGGCGTCCGAAGTCTTTGTGATAGATTCAAAGCCGTCCCTTGTGCCGCTTCCCGCTTCTCTGCCTATCAGCACGATTTCTCCGTCATTTCCGCCGACTTCACTCCAGTTTGTGATTTCTCCCTTATAAATGGATGCTATCTGTTCGATCGTGAGGTCTTCCACCGGGTTGCCGGGGTTTACCACAACTGCGATTCCGTCGAGTGCGAGTGTTGTACCGACAAGGCCCTGAGCTGTTTCTTCATCCTTGAGGGCACGGCTTGAAAGTCCGATGTCGCATCTTCCCTCAGCTACCGCAGTTATACCTGAGCCGGAGCCTGTCGGGTTATAAGTAAACGTAACTCCGGAGTTGTCTGCTTCAAACGCTTCACCGAGCGCGCCGATTACCTTTTGCATTGAGGTCGAGCCGTCGGTTGAAACTGTGCCGCCCTCTGACTTGGAGCAGGACGCAAACGCTGTAAGACATAAAACCGACGCAATAATGAGACTGAATAATTTTTTCATTTCAATTTCTCCTTTGAATTTTATTTGGGTTTATTTCTTTTTTGTACCTATATGATAATATTTATGTGTAAAGTACGAAAGAAATGTATTGTCAAATCTATGTAAAATCGACTTTACAATGGATTCGGGCGCAATTTTACACTAATTTCAATGAAAATAACACTGTTCATTATTTACCGCTTGCTTTTATTATTAAAATAGATTATAATATATTTAAAAATAAAAGCTGACATAAATGTTCGGGAGATAAAAATGAAAGAAATCAACAGAGCTCACTACAAAGGCGAACGTCCGCTTTTTCACGAGAGCGATTTATACATCAAAGACACCATTTTTGACGAGGGCGAATCCCCCCTCAAGGAGAGCAGCAACATCGAGCTGTACGGTAGTATGTTCAAGTGGAAATACCCCCTCTGGTACGCAAAGAATATCAGGGTAAAGAATTGCTCGTGGTTTGAGATGGCGCGCTCTGGCGTCTGGTACACCGAAAATATTACCGTCGAGGAGTCGCTCATCGAAGCTCCGAAGAATTTTCGCCGATGCCGCAGCGTTGCACTGAAAAATGTTTCTCTCCCCAACGCCGCGGAGACATTCTGGAGCTGCAACGACGTCACTCTCGAAAACGTAACAGCAAAGGGTGACTATTTCGGCATGAACAGCAGTTCAGTTCGGGCGGAAAACCTCACTCTGTACGGAAACTATTGCTTCGACGGCGGACGCGATATAGAAGTGCGCTCGTCAAAGCTGCTGTCGAAGGACGCTTTCTGGAACTGCGAAAACGCCACTGTATATGACTCGTTCATTGTGGGCGAATACCTCGGCTGGAACTCGAAGAATCTGACCTTTGTAAACTGCACCATCGAGAGCCTTCAGGGACTGTGCTACATCGACAACCTCGTAATGAAGAACTGCAAGCTGATAAACACGACTCTCGCGTTCGAGTATTCTACAGTTGAGGCTGACATTGACGGCAAGATCGACAGCGTATTCAATCCGGCAGGCGGAAAAATCACCGCGGATTACATAGACGAGCTGATCATGGAAAAGGACAAAATCGACCCGTCAAAAACCGTCATCAGATGCCGCATAAATCAGCAAGGAGGACAGGAATGAAATATAACTTTGACACACCGATCAACAGACGCCATACGGATTCGATAAAATGGGACGTGGCGGACAACGAGCTCCCGATGTGGGTGGCTGACATGGACTTTCAGACCGCGCCGGAGATTACCGAAGCTATTGTGAGCCGTGCAAATCACGGAATTTTCGGCTACACAACGTTCTCGGACGAATGGGCTGATGCTTACAGCGGATGGTGGGAAAAGAGGCACGGCTTCAGAATCGAGCGCGACTGGCTTATTTTCTGCACCGGCGTCGTTCCCGCAATTTCGTCCGTCGTTCGGAAGATCACAACACCCGCGGAAAACGTGCTTGTCCAGACGCCGTGTTACAACATTTTCTTCAATTCAATCTACAACAACGGTCGAAACATACTCGAAAGTCCGCTGAAATACGACGGTCTCAATTATTCAGTCGACTTTGACGACCTCGAAGAAAAGCTCGCGCGACCTCAGACCACGCTGATGATTCTGTGCAACCCGCAGAATCCGGTCGGCAAAATATGGGACAGGGATACGCTCGGCAGAATCGGTGAGCTGTGCGCGAAACACCACGTCAACGTCATTTCCGACGAGATTCACTGCGACCTCACCGACCCGGGCAAGGAATACGTTCCGTTTGCATCCGTTTCCGAGACCTGCCGCGAAATCAGCATCACCTGCCTCGCACCGACAAAAGCGTTCAGCATTCCGGGAATTCAGACTGCGGCCGTAGTCGTTCCGAATCCGTACCTCAGGCACAAGGTCAACCGCGGTCTGAACACCGACGAGGTAGCCGAACCTAACTGTTTTGCTGTCGCGGCGGCAATTGCGGCTTTCGAGCGCGGAGGGGACTGGCTTGACGAGGTGCGTGCGTACATTTACGAAAACAAACAGCGCGTGAGTGAATTTCTTTCGACCGAGCTGCCGCAGATCAGGCTGACTCCGTCTGACGCCACATACTTATTATGGCTGAATTGCGAGAAAATAACAGACGACGCGAGTGTGTTTGAGGATTTTCTCCGAAGCGAGACGGGACTTTTCGTCTCCAAGGGCGCGCAGTACGGTGAGACAGGGCGGAAATTCCTCAGACTGAACATCGCCTGCCCGAGGTGTACACTTGAAGACGGTCTGAAGCGGCTTAAGGACGGCGCGGAAAAATTCATTCGTGCATAGGATAACTCAAAAAACAAAAATGGCGGTGCAATTTACTCTGCATCACCATTTTTTCTTTACTTTTATTCAGCCTGACCGTCCCAGTACGCCTTCAGGTCCTGTGCGAGCCTTTGAGAGAACGCAATGCTTCCCTTTCTGCTCATGTGACCCCAGTCGGAGTAGTTGGTGTAGTCGTCGTTTATCTCAGAGGCGAGGTCGGTGTTGTAATTAAAGAAGGGCACGCCGTATTTTTCCGCGATTTTTGAGAGCAGTTCGTCGTTTTCCTTTTCATGAACCGCACGTCTTCCCTTGATATATTCGGGAATCTGGACAAAAATCACTTCACAGCCCCAGTCCTCGAACATTTCCATGAGCTTATACATGGACGCAATCTGGTCGTCATAATTAGTAGCCTGCGCGACCGAGAACGAACCGTCGTAATATGCTTCCCACGGTATGAATCCCTTGTAGAACTCGCTTGTGATGTTTCCGATACTGTCGGCAAGGTATTCGTGCTCATATACCGGTACTTCGGGCAGCTCCTCGTTTTTCTCCGTCTGGACAACCTCCTCAGTTTCCGTGGTGAACGACGCTCCTGTGAGATAGTATTTGATCATCTCAGGGATTCTGTCGCGGGAGTAGATTATCGCAACGTGTGAGAATATCTCCGTTGTGAGGTCGTCGAGGTTCTTTATTTTCTTATCTTCATTCTCTGCCTGCTCGGTCTGAACAACTTCGATCTGGTCCTGCGCTGTCTCATCTGATGTATCTTCGTCTGTATCCACTGTCGCAGAAACCGAGTCGAGATATTCACGCGCCTTGATTTTTTCCATAATGTTCGCGGGACAGTCGGGATTTGTGTCGAAATCTATGCGCCGCCACAGCCATCCGGAGTCAAACATGAACCAGTCGACGCAGAAAATCACGGTTTTGGGCCGCGGGTATTCCGCCTTCTCAAACAGCTTGAACCAGTCGACGTAATAGCTCGGGTTGGAGCCGTTGAGACCGAAATTATAGAACGAGCGGTCGGTTATCTCTTCCTCAAGATACAACGGATTCAAACCGTGAGCCGCGTGAGATGTACCGATGATGATCGTGTCGGCGTTGTACATATTCTCATACATCTCATAGAACTGACCATAGTAGTGATAACTATCGCGTCTTTTGTATTTCTGATAGAATTCTTCGTACTGTTCGGCTTTTTTGACCGCCAGCTCGGCTTCAAGGCGTTCTCTTTCGTACTGGTCCTGCGCCTCCTCAAGGGCTTTTTTCGCGGCGAGAGTCTTTTCAGCGGCAATCTGTACTGCTTCAAGCTCCGCGTCGAGAAAGTTTTCCATCGCGATATTCATTATAAACATCGGCAGCACGGCGAGAAGAATCACAATAAGCCCTTTCAGAAGCGCCTTAGGGAGCGATTTTTTGATATCTGTCATTTTTTATTCCTCCCTCAGAACTGGAAATAGATAAAGGACTTGTTGTCATATGCCCCGAGTACAACGATCAGGAACAGGATAAAGGCATATGACAAAAGGCGGACGACCTGAGACGACATTTTCGCGCTGACATACCACTCTTTGAGCTTTTCACTCTGTGTCATCAGATCCACAGCGAGCAGTACTGCCACGGCGATGACCGCTACACAGTGTCTGAACAGCGTGATGTGCGAAAAGTCCATTGTGGTGCTGGTGAAAAGGTGTGTAAACACATAAAATACATCTGAGAACGTATTGGCGCGGAAGAATACCCACGTCAGCGCAATCATTACAAATGTAATTGCAATTCCGATAAAGCGTCTGAGGTGCGGCAGCTTTCCGATCCGTGTGATTTCGTAGAACTTATCCTTGATCGGTTTGACAAAGCGGGAAACGACGATGTATATGCCGTTTAAAAGTCCCCATATCACAAAAGTGAACGACGCGCCGTGCCAGATTCCGGATACCGCGAATGTAACGAGCTGATTGAAGCACCAGCGGGGAGTCGAAACACGGTTTCCCCCGAGAGGTATGTAAATGTAGTCCTTGAACCATGTTGAGAGCGAAATGTGCCATCTGCGCCAGAACTCGGGAGTTGAGGCGGAAAAATAGGGGGTGTCAAAGTTTTTCATCAGACGTATATCCATAACTCTCGCCGCTCCGATTGCGATGTCGGAATAGCCCGAAAAGTCACAGTATATCTGTATTGTAAAGCACAGAATTCCGACAACAAGACCCCAGCCGGAGTAATTTCCCACATTGTCAAAAACGGCATCCGCAAACATCGCGAGGTTGTCCGCCACAACGACCTTTTTGAACATACCCCACAACATCATTCTGCCGCCTGCGGAAATGTTATCGTATGTCAGGTGGTGCTCTGCCTTAAGCTGACCCATGAGGTTGCCGTATCTTTCGATAGGGCCGGCGACAAGCTGAGGGAAAAACATCAGAAACAGCGCAAAGTCTATGAAGTTTTTGCAGACCTTTTCCTTGCCGGTGTAAACGTCGATAAGGTAACCCATGCTCTGGAATGTATGGAACGAAATTCCGATTGGGAGCACGACCTCAGGAAATACCACAGTGCGCATATCAAGCTTTTTCCCGAAGAAGTTGATAGTGTCTTCGAGCATTCCGAGGTATTTGAAGAACACGAGCATTCCGACATTTATCAGTACCGCGGTGACGAACGAGGCGATTGCGGCTTTCTTTTTTCCCTTGTTGTTGAAGTAATCTATCGCGACGGCTCCGGTGAAATCCACAACTGTCGTTACAAGCAGAATAAGTATATACTTCGGGATGAACGACATATAGAAATAGCAGCTCGCGGCGAGAAGGAAATATTTTCTGAATTTTTGCGGAAGGAGGAAATACCCTATAATTACTATGGGGAAAAATATCAGAAATTCAATAGAATTAAACAGCATAAATCAATTTCCCGTTTTTACGTTCACTTTTCAACTTCTTTAAACGGTTTTCAACTAAAAAATCGTTTAGTCACCTATGAAAACAGCCAAGCGTCCATATTAGAGGCTCGGCTGTTTACTATAAAGTTCAGTTTGAAAAGTCTGTTTGTTTATTTCTTCTTGGAGATTGCGATTCCGCCGAGAGAAATTACGGAGACGATTGCAGCGATTACGCCGAAGTCAAAGGTCTGAGGAGCTGTTGCAGCAGGTGTTTCAACAGTTTCAGCTGCGGGAGCTTCTGTTTCAGCAGGTGCTTCAGCGGGTGTTTCGGCAGGAGCTTCTTCTACAGGAGCTTCAGCGGGTGTTTCTTCAGCCGGAGCTGCTGCTGTGGGTTCGTAAGCCTCAGCTTCTTCCTTTGTCGGGAAGAATGCGATGTAGTCGATCCAGATCTTGTCGCCTTCGCTCATGTTTCCGCCGCTGTCTGTGCCGTCTTCAGCAGGTCTCCACATCGGGTCGAGACGGATGCTGGTGACGAAGCCTTCCCAGTATGTTGTTTCAAGAGCAGCGCCCTTGTACTGGTTAGCTGTAGCAACGTTGGATTCAGCAACATTGATGATAACGGTCTGCCATTCTTCGGTATCTGTGCTGATATCGATGTGTGTGCATTCAGGGCCGGAAAGTCCTCTGCCGTTTGTGGAACCGTAAAGTTCGATTGCGGTAGCAGCTCCGCCAACGTTCTTGACACGTGCCTTAGCCCATGCAACATCGGAAACGTCGCCGGCAGTTGTATTCATTGTAACATACGGGTCAGCGTCTGTAGCAGTGAATTCGTAGTACTCGGTTGTGCCGTCAGAGCCGCTTGTGTATTCAACTGCACTTGCGCTGCTCATAACTTTAGAGATTTCTTCTGTTGTGTCGAAGTTCCAGAGGATGGAGGGTTCGCCGTAAGCTCTTTCAACGACTTCCTTTTCAGCAACTTCCATAACTCTGTCGTCACCTTCGCCCTGTTCCGGGAAAGCGTAGTTGTCAAGGTCGCTTCTGAAGGAGAGAGCGTCAGCCTTGGTGGGGAAGAATGCAACGTAGTCGATCAGGATAGTGTCGCCGACTTCCATACCGCCAGAGGGGTCAGAGTCTTCGGTGAACTGCCACATCGGGTCGAGACGGATGGACTGTACGGGACCTTCCCAGTATGTCTCTTCGAGTTCACCATCGGTAAGGGAAGCACCCTTGTATGTATTGACAGTCTTTATGTTTTCATCGGGAATATAGATGATGTAGGTGTACCACTCTTCAGCATTGGGGAGAATGTCAATGTGTGTGCATTCCGGACCGGAGAGTGAACGATAGTTTGTAGCTCCGAAAAGCTCCATAGCAGTTGCGGGGGAGAGGTTCTTGACTCTTACTTTGCACCATACAACTTCGGAAACATCGTCAGCGGGTGTGTTGACTGTAACATAGTTATCAGCACCGTTTGCGATGAATTCGTAGTATTCGGTTGTGCCGTCAGTGTCGCCAAGGTAAACAAGGTTGGATGCGCCTGACATGAGTTCGTCCATTGCGCCGTCTGAGTTGAAGTCCCAGAGAATGGTAGGTTCAGCCTCAGCTCCGACCATTACGGGAACCATCGAGAACACCAGTGTGAACGCGAGGACAAAGAGTAACAGTTTCTTTTTCATTTTTCTTGCCTTTCTGAAAAATTTTTAAGTACAGAGAATGTATGGCAAATACATAATCAAAAAAAATTAAATATTAAATCCATGCATCTTCTTGCTATATATTATAAAACTTTAAACAAATTTTGTCAATAGAAAATAATAAATTTTATAATACCGACAATTAAATTATACTTTTTTGAAGTCAATATTTCATCGCAGCCATTAATAAATCACATTTATAAATGCAAAGTCAGACCTTTTCCGTGAATATTTTGCAGAAAAACAAACAAAAATGTATTTTTTCGTCTTATAAGCGCCAAAAGGCATTTTTTGACTTTAACCGCTCAATTTTGTACGTCACAGCTTAACGGTAACGTGTTCATCTCCGTTCGTGATTACTTCGACGAGTACAAAATCGGGGTTTTTCCTTTTGAATTCGCGCAGAACAGCGAAAATTTTTCTGATCGCCTCAACCGGCAGCCCATCCGCACCGCACTTTCTCTTGACAGAGCCGGAGTATATAAGCGCGGACAGCTCCGAAAACACGATTGATGTCGGCAGATTGATATTGATGTCGTGTTCAAAATCAGGGAAGCGTAATTCGATTTTCATCAGATTACCTCAACAACCACACTTCCGCCTCCGGCCTCCTCAACCTCGACCAGACGTCCGACCATACCGCTCTCAACCATTTTGATTATCATTCCCGCGTCAATTTTTGACATATCAGCGTCACCGATTTTCATGACGTCTTTCATCTCAATTCCGGCTTCAAGCGCGATTTTTATTACGCCGAGCGGGAGATTCACCTTTACTTTGTCTCCGCCATCATCAACAAGAACCCGCAGAACCATTTCATCGAATGACTTGCGCTGTTTTTCGGGAACCATGGTTACGACCGGAGTGTTCTCGTGCCGGAGAATGTCGTCCGTAGTGGTTTCGTAAAGGTCGGCAAGAATCGGGAGCACGGTGATATCGGGGCAGGAGCCGTCGTTTTTCCACTTTGATACAGCCTGAGGTGTGACGCAGAGCTTTTCGGCGACCTCGTCCTGTGTATATCCCTTTGCCTTTCTGAGTGAAGCTAATTTTTCACCGAGTGTCATGGAATTTTTACCTCCGTATATAATAAGATTTGCTTTCGCTGATGTTATTATATCACTCCCACCTGCGCCGCACAATGGAATGGACGTTTAGTTTGTCAACATTTCGTTGAGTTGGTTGTAAACATACAGTTGAGAATTGTTCCGATGGGAGACTTTTCGGGAGTTTTATGTTATAATGTAAAAAAATTCTCAGAAATCCGCGATGCTGAGGCAGTCTGATGCGACTGTACGGGTGCAGGGCAAAACAAACGCTCTTTCACAGATTCAGCCGAAAGGCGGAAAGGAAAACACCATGACAAGCGACGAAATTACGGAATACTATTTCTGCCTCACGGGCTTCGCAAAGGCAAAATATCGGGACTGCTCATACATTGATGACGTAATTCAGGAGAGTTTTCTCTCATTTCTCCTCGATTTGCACAGCGGGAAGAAAATCACAAACCCGAAAGCATATCTCCGTGCGGTTCTTCTCCACAAGTACAACGACGCGCTGCGCAGAAAATACCGGCAGAGAGTTGACTATTACGGAGATATGACAGTTGTATGCGATGAATTCAGCTCAAACGATGACAGCGCGGATACTGTTGACGAAGAAACGGCGGAACAGCTTCGGCGTGAAATCGGCAGGCTGTCGAAAATTTACCGTGAGGTGATGGTCAGATTCTATATGCGCGGAGAGCCGGTTGAGAAAATAGCCACCGAGCTCTGTATACCGAAGGGCACCGTTATGAGCCGGCTGAACCGAGGTCGTGAGCTTGTCAGGGAGGGATTCAGAAAAATGGAAAATTACTCCGAATTAAGCTACGCTCCGAAAACAACAACTATGAGCATCGTGGGATATTCCGGCACAAACGGCGAGCCTTTTTCACTCGTCAACTCGAGGCTGGCACAGAACCTGCTGATTGCGGCGTACGAAAAACCGCTCAGCGTCAGCTCTCTGTCGGGCATTATGGGAGTTCCCGCCGCATATCTCGAGGACATTGCCGATAAGCTGACTGAAGGTGAGTTGATGGGCAAAACCGCTGCCGGACTTTATTACACCCGCTGCTTTACAGAAGAATATAACCGTTCGTTCGGCGATGAAGCGGTTCAGAGGTCGGCAGCGGAAGAACTGTGCGAGCCCATCTGGAACGAGGTGTGGCGCGTTATGTCCCCGATAACCGCAGAGGAAGAAGTTATGGCAATGAACGAAAAGCAGAAGGGCACGCTGTTTCTGTTTCTGACGCTCCGGTCTCTCACCGATGCCATCATCCGCATAATGGAGGAAAACGGCGCAAAAATCAACTTCCCCGATGACATACCCGAACGTCCGAACGGGGGAAGATGGATTGCACAGCTCAGGTATATGGACGAAGGTGCGCGCTTGAGCAAATATGAAACATCGGGACCCGTTCAAAATCAGTTCGGCAGAAACAATGACGGGCATCTCGAATACATAAGCTACACCTACCAGTCAATTCTCGGAGAAACTCACTTCAGCTACGGAAAGCACCCGATATGGGAAGTCTCAAAACTCCTCGCCTCGTATGTAACCGACGTCAAGCCTGACAACGATGAGGTGTATGAGCTGATTCCGAACCTTATTGAGATGAAAATTCTGAGGCGTGAGAAAGACGGCAGCGCAGCTCTTGACATTCCCGCTCTGTCATTTGATACAGCAAACAGATGGCAGCCGGCAGCGACAGAACTGAACAATAATATTTATGAAATCGTCAAAGACCGTCTGAGTGAAATATACCTGTCGCACAAAAACAGCATTCCGCGTCACGTAGACAACCGAAATTACTATGAACACGACGGCGCGCTCGGCTGCTACAGGATAATCCAGCTATGCGAAATCGTAAATCGAGGGCTTATGCCGTACAAAGCAGAGATAGGCGGGACCCCGATAATTTACATCAGATATAAAAAGTCCTGACAAAGCAAAAAAGGCGCTGTCGAATTTTTACGTTCAGCGCCTTATTTTTTTGGTTTTACCGATTTATTCCTTCACCGCAAGGGTTGCCCAGAAGCATGGGACGCCGTGCTCGTGCAGGAAGCCGACTCCGTTTGTGTCGCTGTAGACATCGCGGAGAGTAAATCCCGCCTTAAGCTGACCGCCGATCTGCTCCTCAATGGTGTGCGAAAACTGAATTCCGTCATCCATTTGCAGAGCCTGCTCGTACTGGTCGGGATTTTCAAGCGGGTTATACGGAAGAGTATTGACAACTACACTCTCGTCCTCGCCGAACATATAATTCACACCGTTGTCAAGCCCCGAGATAAGTCTGCCTCCCTTTTTGAGGACGCGGTAACACTCACGCCAGATGGGATAGACATCGCGGACGTAGCAGTTTGAGACCGGATGGAATATGATATCGAACTCCCCGTCCCTGAACGGAAGCGGCTTGGTCATGTCCGCACGGACCGCACGCACACTGTACCCTTCCCGCTCAGCAACGTCAAGCTCGCTCTGAATCTGTTTTTCCGAGTAGTCGAGAACCGTACACTCAGCGCCCGCCGCGGTAAACAGAGGTATCTGCTGTCCTCCGCCCGACGCAAGCCCGAGCAGTTTTTTGCCGTTCAGACTGCCGAACCATTCCATCGGAACTTTTTTGGTGGGCGTGAGAACAACGCTCCAATCCCCCGCGAGAGCTTTCACATATGTCTCGTGGTCGACCGGAATTCCCCACTCCCAGCCGTTCTCTGCCCAGCGGCTTATGGTCTCGGCGTTGATGTCGGTATAATTATCAATATTTTCCATTAAAAATACACTTATGCGATTGCCTGAAGATGTGCAAGAGCTGCGTCTGCTGCGGAAGCTGCGTCAGATGTGTAGCAGTCAGCACCGATCTTGTTCTTGAAGTCCTCTGTGATGGGCGCGCCGCCTACCATGATCCAGACCTTGTCGCGGATACCTTCAGATTCAGAAAGCTTAACGACGTTCTCCATCTCACCCATTGTTGTTGTAAGGAGAGCGGAGCAGCAGATGATATCGGCGTTGTTAGCCTTAGCTTCGGCAACGAATTTCTCTGCGGAAACGTCTACGCCGAGGTCTACAACCTTGATTCCCTTGCCTTCGAGCATCATCTTGACAAGGTTCTTGCCGATGTCGTGGAGGTCGCCCTTTACTGTGCCGATAACAGCTGTACCTGCGCCTGACATTTCGCCGCTTGTCATAAGGGGCTTGATGAGGTTAACGCCGGCGTTCATTGCTCTTGCAGCGATAAGAACTTCGGGAACGTAAACTTCGTTGTTCTTGAATTTTTCGCCGATGATGTTCATACCCGGAAGAAGACCTTCGTCGAGAATCTGCTTGGGTGCAACACCTTCTTCAAGAGCCTTGTTTACAAGTTCTTTTACAATTTTCACCTTACCGTTTTCAACGGCTGTGGTGAGCTCAGTTAAATTTGCCATAGCTATAACTCCTTTGGCTTTTTTAATGGTTTGTGTTAATTATATCAATATGATTTTCAGATGTCAAGTGGATAACGAAAAAATAAATAATATTATCCTGCAATAAATAAAAAATACAAAATATTGACTTATCAAGACATAAAAATGCAGCTCTTGTCATTATTTGAAGCATTTGCCCGCCGGCATATCCCCGTCAACTTTTCTTCAATATTATTAAAAATAAGGCATTTCAAAAAAATTAACAAATTTACCGGTGACAGGCATATTGTTATGGTATATAATTGTAAATAATAATTTTAACGTAGAAAAAGATGCGAGACTGTTAAAAAAGGCGAGTTTTATATTTTTATTATGAGTGTATTTCTGAAATATCTGTGCACTTTGGGAATTGCGGCACTTCCGATTCTTGAAGTTAGGGGCGCTATTCCGTGGGGAGTTGCAAACGATCTGCCGTATTACGGGGTTCTTGCGGTCAGTGTAATCGGAAACATGCTGCCCGTGCCGTTTATAATATTGTTCGTGAGAAAGATATTCCTGTGGATGAAGAAAAAAAGCAGCAGGCTCGGTTCGATAGCCGAAAAGCTTGAAAAACGCGCGGCAAACAAAATGGACATACTCGTGAAATACGAGATGCTCGGGCTTTATATTCTTGTCGCAATCCCTCTGCCCGGAACCGGAGCGTGGACCGGCTCTCTCGTTGCCGCGCTCTTCAATCTGAGACTGAAAAACGCCTGCCCCACAATATTCCTCGGTGTACTTACAGCAAGCATAATCATGATGATAATTTCCTACGGAATAGGTGCGCTGATTTAGTGAATGTGGAATGTGTGACGCGGGGAGAACGGTGGACGCGGACGCTTCTTGTAATGAAGCATAATGACTTCGTCATTGGCAAGAACTTCAGAAGTGGTTATCATTTATCGTTCAGTGCTATGGTGGAGGTATCACTTCGGACTGGTTTATCCGCCTCGCGGGTTGATATAGCGATCCTCGACCTCAGAAGTAGTGGAGC